>DASVUT010000633.1:0-2096 GCA_036386955.1 Sphingomonas sp.
GAACTTCAGCGTCTCCAGGCTCGCGCGCCACAGATACGCATTGACCCCGATGGTCGTGATCTTGGACGCCGCCAGATCGGCCTTGGGGCGGCCGCCACTGCTGCACCCGGCCAGCGAAAGGGCAAGCGGGAGGGCAAGGGCCAGGAGAGCCGGAAGTACGCGGGACATGAGGGTATTTCCTGTGAAATGATCGTCTCCACCTTACAGGCGCATGCCGCCTCCACGCAAGCGGAGCGCGCGGGCAGTCCATGGTGTGTGCATGCGGCAACACCAGCGACAAAACGGACCCGGCCGGTATTTGTCCCGATCGGAATCATGCTAGGCGCGTTGTGACAAGGGATGCGGAAGGATCGACAGTGGTCGGCAGGGGTGCGTGGATGATGTTGGTGGCGGGGGCGCTTGGCGTCGCCGGTGCCGCCGTCGCATCCGCCAATGCCACCGAATCGAGGCCCACGCGCCGCGCGGCGCCTGCGCGGGGCCCCGGCTCCTTCACCCCCGCCGCTGCCGACCCGCGCTTGGCGGCCATGTTCGCGCGCGGCGGCTTCGACGCCGCCAGCTTCCGCTTCACGCCTGCCGGCTCCGGCCGCACCGCACGCGCGGTGACCGTCGCCGTCCGGGCACGCACGGCGACCGGCACTTCGGCTGGAACGGCTGCGGCCGTCGGCAATGTCGGCATCGCGCCCATCGCCTACAGCCTGGGCGCGTCGGTCAAGTGGAAGCGGCTGGCGATCGCGGGCGATGTGCAGCGGCTTGATCTGGCGCAGGTGCCCGGCGGCCGCGAATCGGCCGATGTCGCGCTCAGCTACACCGGCAACAAGATCAGCGGCCGGGTAAAGGCCGGGGCCGACCGCGCGCTCCCCGGCGCACCGATCCGCCTGGTCGATCAACCCAGCTATTCGCTCGACGCCAGCACGTCCTATTCGCTGACGCGCAACCTCGATGTCACCGCCGGCGTCCGGTATCGGTCCGATCGCGAACGGCTGGCGCGCAGCACGGATGATCGCCGCGAAAGCCAGGCGGTTTATGTGGGAACGGCGTTTAGGTTCTAGGCGCGGCGCAGCGAGTCAGCCAGCAGCGCCTGGCTGACTCGCGCAAGCTCGGCCGGCGGGAGCAAAGCCTCCGACCGACGGCGTGGCTTTGCCATGACGCTCTTGCATCCCCACCACTGTTAAAAAGCATTTCCACTCCCCTCCCATCATTGCCCCACCGCGCAACTTTCTCCATCCGCGCACGCTTGACCGGCACGGATCGACAAACCGCACGGAGAGGACAGATGAGCGTTTTGCTAGCGTTGAGCCTGGGCGTGACCGCGATGACACCGTCGTTGGAGCATCGCGCCCGGCTGGAGCACGCAGGCGGCGTGGTCGACGCGCAGTACCGGGGGCGTGTCGCGATCGTCAGCCGCCAGGTCGGCTCGGTCGCCAAGGGCGGAACGCCTGCGACGCTGCGCTGCCGCTGGCGTGCCGACCTGCGCGTCGACCGCGAGGCGCGCTGGGGCGATCAGGTCCATCTGGCACGCGGCATCGATCGCGACGGTGTGCTGGAGGGCAGCCGGCCGGGTTGGTGCGGCCAGAACGAGAAGGCCATCGCGCAAGAGGTCGCCGGGCGCGCGGATCGACTTCGGACGCACCTCCTTTCGCTCGCCCAGGCCGACGAGCCGATGTTGCGCGCCGAGCTCGGCCGCGTGACCGCGCGGCGCGACGGATGATCCTGCGCACGATCCTTGTCGGCACCGCCATGTTCGCGGCCTTGCCGGCGCACGCTCAGACGATCTCCGGCGGTGTCGAGGCGGCGACCGACGAAAGCCGTCGCGGCCTCAGCTGGAGCCAGGGGCGCGGGGCGGCATCGGCCGATGCATTCGTTCCGCTGGGCGCGGCCGATCTGTCGGTCAGGGCGGTCACGCTCCGCGGGTCGGCCCGCCACGCCGATGCCGATGCCGTCGCCGATGTCGAACTCGGCGCGAATAGGGAGGCCGGACCCTTCCGGCTGCGCGCGCACGTCACCGGCCATCTCTTCGTCGATGCCCGCGCGTCCATGGATTTCGTCGAGGTCGGCGGCAGCGGCAGTTACAGCCTCGGCCCGGTCCAGCTCGATGC
>DASVUT010000634.1:0-7751 GCA_036386955.1 Sphingomonas sp.
TCAGCGTCGCGAGCGAAGCCTGCGATCGCTGTATTGCTGCTCGGACGGCGTGCGTGGTCGTGGCGCTCCCGTGACGAACCTGTCCCATACGGCTTCCTTCCATCCCAACGAAAGGATCGCACCATCAAACCGTGGGATCAACCAGCTAGGGCCAAGTCCGGCGACATTCCGCAGCCGCAGATTCGTGGACATCCTCATCAGTCCTCATCCGTCACCCCGGGCTTGAGCCGGGGTCCCGCTGTTTGGGGCAGCGCGCCGAGCAGGTCTGCCAGTCGGCGTTGTATGGTCGGGGAGAAGCGGGACCCCGGGTCAAGCCCGGGGTGACGAGGAAGGAACGGCGGCTCTCTACGACGTTCTATCATCTGGGATCGACAAAGCGGACGCCGTGACATTCGCGCACATCCAGTGGGTTAGGCGAACGCCAGGTCGGCATGGTGACGTCGGAGGGAAAGCACCCTATGTGACGATGCAGCCGTGCTAATCCTTTCGATCCTCACCAATCCCCCGCGATCAACCTTCGTATCCCGCCCATCGACGCCGGTCCCGGCGCCATGATGGCCGAGGCGGGGTTGGCGGCGCTGTGGCTGGCGGCGGCGGTGGCGGCGATGCAGTTGGTGCTGGCGGTGATTGGGTTGCGGCGCGCTTCGAGTGCTGGTTCGACCAGCACGGCGCGCGCCGAACTGGCGTCTGACCTTCTATCGGGAGTTCGGCCCGCCGCGATCGTGCAGGGGGCGGTGGCGGCGTTCGCGATGGCGATGCTGGTCGGGCTGTTCCTGGCGTCCGACATGTCGGTGCGGGTGGTGGTGGAGAACAGCCATTCGGCCAAGCCGTGGATGTACAAGCTGGCCGGCGCATGGGGGAACCACGAAGGGTCGATGCTGCTATGGGTCACGATCCTGGCGCTCGCCGGCTCCGCCGTGGCGCTGATCGAGCGGCGGCTGGACGGGGGCACGCTCGTCGCGACATTGGGCGCGCAGGCGTTCATCGCGCTGGGTTTCTATGCGTTCCTGCTGCTGTCTTCCAACCCGTTCGACCGTGTCGCGGCACCCCCGGCTGACGGGCAGGGGCTGAACCCGCTGTTGCAGGACCCCGGTTTGGCGTTCCACCCGCCGACGCTTTACGCCGGCTATGTCGGGCTGTCGGTAGCCTTCTCCTTCGCGGTCGGGGCGCTGGTGACGCGGCGGGTCGGCCCCGCCTTTGCGCGCGCGATGCGGCCCTGGGTGCTGGGGGCTTGGATATTCCTGACACTCGGGATCACGGCCGGGAGCTATTGGGCTTATTACGAGCTTGGCTGGGGCGGCTGGTGGTTCTGGGACCCGGTCGAGAATGCGTCGCTAATGCCTTGGCTGGCGGCGACGGCGCTGCTGCATTCGGTGACGGTATTGGCGACGCGCGATGGTCTGCGCGCGTGGACCGTCATGCTGGCGGTGGTGGCGTTCTCCATGTCGATGGTCGGCACCTTTATCGTGCGGTCGGGTCTGCTGACCAGCGTTCATTCCTTCGCGGTCGATCCGACGCGCGGGCTATTCATCCTGGTGCTGATGGCGCTGTACATCGGCGGGGCGCTGGCCCTGTTCGGCGCGCGGATCGGGACGGTGCGCGCGGGCCAGACATTCGATCCGATCAGCCGCGAAGGCGGGCTAGTGGTGAACAACCTGCTGCTATCAGTGATCCTGGGCGTTGTGCTGATCGGCACCTTCTACCCGATCGTGGCGGAAGCGTTCGGGGTGCAACTTTCGATCGGGCCGCCGTTCTTCAACAAGGCGGCGGGGCCGGTGGCGCTGGTTCTGGTCGCCGCGATGGCGGTTGGGCCGTTGCTGCGCTGGCGGCGGGACGAGGCGCAGGCGGTGCTGGAGCGGCTGATCTGGCCGATCGCGGGCACCGTGTTCGCATTGGCCGCGCTGCTGGTGTTCGGCCGCGGCATGGGCTTGCTGCCGCTGCTAGGGCTGTCGCTGGCGATCGGCCTGGGCGTGGCGAGCATCCTGCCGCTGGTCGGGCGCAAGCTGGGGCGGACGCCCCTGTTCACTTGGGGCATGGTGGTGGCGCATCTGGGCATCGCCGTCAGCCTGGCGGGCATGGCATGCGACGCGGCGTTCACGCGCGAAACCCTGGTCGCGGTGCGCGCGGGGGAGCGTGCGCGGGTCGGGCCGTTCACGGTGGTGCTGGACGGCGTCGCGCCGGTGATCGGCGACAATTGGTCGGCGTTGGAAGGACAGCTGACTGCGACCGCGGGCGAGCGGGTGCTGCGGCTTTTCCCGCAATCGCGCTTCTTTTCCAATCCGCAGACCGCGACGAGCGAAAGCGCGATCGCGACGCTGTGGAACGGGCAGCTTTACACCGTGCTCGGCCAACCCGACGGTGCGGGTCGTTGGCAGTTGCGATTGTGGTGGAAGCCCTTCGTGACGCTGATCTGGGCGGGCGGCGGGATGATCGCGCTGGGCGGGCTGTTGTCGCTGATCGGGCGGGTACGGCGGGGGCGGAGGACGGTATGAAGCGCGTGTTGCTGTGGTTGCCGCTGGCGGCGTTCCTGGCCATTCTCGCCCTTGTGGCAGCAGGACTGTGGCGGCCGGCGGACCGGACGGTGCGGTCGGCATTGGTCGGCAAGACGCTGCCGGCCTTCACCTTGCCGCCGCTGGTGCCTGGCAAGCCCGGCGTGGAGGGCGGAGGCGGGCGGGCGCGGCTGGTCAACGTGTTCGCCAGCTGGTGCGTCCCGTGCATCGCGGAGGCGCCCCAGCTGATGCGGTTAAAGGCGATGGGCGTGCCGATCGACGCCGTGGCGGTGCGCGACACTGCGCCGGACGTCACGGCATTCCTCACCCGAAATGGCGATCCTTACGCGCGCATCGGCGACGACCGCACGAGTAGTGTGCAGCTTTCGATCGGATCGTCCGGCGTGCCCGAGACCTTCGTCGTCGACTCCAAGGGGGTGATTGTCGAGCAGCATGTCGGCGAAATTCGCGAGGACGATGTCGCGCGGCTGGCGGCGTTGGTCAGGGATGCGCCGTGAGGGCCGCGGAAGGCGATCGTCGGCCCGTGCTTGGTTGGTTGTCGCCGCATGTCGACGTTAAGCGGCGCTGATGGGCTGGTTGCTGCTGCTGATCGTGGGTGCGGCGGTGTTCGCTGGGCTCGTGGCGTTGCGAGTACCGCGGCGGCTCTGGTCGTTCATTGGGGCCGGGCTGATGCTGGGTGGGGCAGGCTATGCCTTGCAGGGGCGGCCGATGCAGCCGGCGAGCCCCGCCAAACCCGTGACCGCGGCCGTGGCGGGCGATGAGGACGGGCTGAGCGAGCTGCGCGAGCGGATGTGGGGGCGCTTCACCGCGGATGGGCAATATCTCGTCGCGGCCGACGCGATGTCGCGGTCCGGCAACGCACAGGCGGCGGTGCGGGTGACGCTCGCCGGGATCAGGGCGACGCCGCGGAGCGCGCAGCTGTGGACCGGACTGGGCACCGTGTTGACGGCGCATGACGGCGCGGTGGCGCCGCCGGCGCGGTTCGCGTTCGATCAGGCCCGGCGGCTCGCACCGCTGCACCCGGCACCGCCGTTCTTTGCTGGGCTGGCGGAGGCGCGAGTGGGCGCGTTCGCGGCGGCGCGGCCGTTATGGGCGCGAGCGCTGGAACTGACGCCGGCGGGTGCGGCGTATCGGCCGCAGATCGCGGGGCGGTTGGCGTTGTTGGATCGGTATCTGGCGGAGGTGGAGGGGCGCTGAGGCACCGCTTGCTATCGCGAGCCGCCGCCGACCTTCCAATCCTCCCCCATTCATGGGGGAGGATACGGCATGTTGTTGGCAGACGGACAGAATTAGCCGAACGTCACACCAGCCCCCTCCGGCACGCTTCGCGCGCCGCCTCCCCGTCAACGGGGGAGGCGTATTCTGGCAGCTTTACTTCCCCCGGCCGGTCTGTTCCTGGAGTTCGTCGATCTTGATGCTGGCATCGGCCTTGGTCAGGTCGTCGTGGAACTCTTCATGCGCTTCTTCGGACAGCGTCTTGAGGTAGCTGGCCTGTGCCCCCGTCATCGGTTCGTCGCCGGTGGTCCAATCGCTGGGGTCCTTGACGGCATTCGAGGTCGGGTGGGTCTTGGGATTCTCGGGATCGGCCATGGGTGGCTCCTTTCGAAATCACCAACGGCCGTGTTCCCACTTCGTTCCCTACGCCGCCCACGCTTCGAAGGGTAGGTCGAGCGCCTCGGCGACGGCTTGATGCCGAATCTTGCCGCCCGACACGTTGAGCCCCATCGCCAGATGCGCGTCGGCCTTCATCGCGGCTTGCGCACCGTGATTGGCCAGCTTGATCACGAAAGGCAGCGTCGCGTTGTTGAGCGCGAAGGCGGACGTGCGGGCGACCGCGCCGGGCATGTTGGCGACGCAATAATGGATCACGCCATCGACTTCGAACACAGGGTCTTCATGCGTGGTGGCATGGCTGGTTTCGAAACAGCCGCCCTGATCGATGGCGATGTCGACCAGCACGGAACCACGCTTCATCGTCTTGAGCATGTCGCGCGTCACCAGCTTGGGCGCGGCGGCCCCGGGAACCAGCACCGCGCCGATGACGAGATGCGCGTTCTTCACCGCCGCCGCGATCGCCGCCTTCGACGCGTACGCCGTCTTGATCTGGCTGGAAAAGAACATGTCGAGTTCGGCCAGCCGGCTCATGTTGATGTCATAGATGGTGACATCGGCGCGCATGCCAACCGCCATCTGCGCGGCGTTGATGCCCGAAATGCCACCGCCCAGGATCGCGACGCGCGCGGGCGCGACGCCCGGTACGCCGCCGAGCAGGACACCGCGGCCGCCCTGTTCCTTTTCCAGGTAGTGCGCGCCGACCTGCACCGACATCCGACCCGCCACTTCGGACATAGGCTTCAGCAACGGTAGCCCGCCGCCACGATCGGTGACGGTCTCGTAAGCGATGCACGTCGCCCCCGATTCGATCAGGCCTTGCGCCTGCGGCTTGTCGGCGGCGAGGTGGAGATAGGTGAACAGCAGGTGCCGCGGCTCCAGCATCGCGACCTCCTGCGGCTGCGGCTCCTTGACCTTCACGATCATTTCTGCGGCGGCGAAGACGCTCTTCGCGTCGGGAAGGATCGATGCACCTGCCTGGACATAGGCGTCGTCGTCGAAGTCGATGCCGAGCCCCGCGCCGGTTTCGACGACGACCTCGTGACCGGCCGCGACCAGTTCGGCGACCGACGGCGGGGTGAGCCCGACGCGGTATTCGTGGTTCTTGATTTCCTTGGGGACGCCGACCTTCATGTACCTGCTCCTGGGGGTTGTTGATCGGCGCTATAGCGGCCGGTCTGTCCCGTTGCACGCCCTGCCGCGCGGGTGTAGGCGGCGCGCTGTTCGCAGCGTCGCGTGACGTGTGCGGGGTTCATAAGGCTCATTCGCGACGATGCCGACTTATGCGCACAACATGGTCACTGACCATGAAAGCGAGACTGGGCACACCATCCCCGGGCGAACATCGGCGCTGGCGCTGGGCGCGATCGGGGTCGTGTTCGGCGATATCGGAACGTCGCCGCTTTATGCGCTGAAGGAAGTTTTCATCGGCCACCATCCTTTGCCGGTCGACATACTGCACGTCTTCGGGGTGCTGAGCCTGATCTTTTGGACGTTCCTGAGCGTGGTGACGTTCAAATATGTCATCATCGTCATGCAGGCCGACAACAAGGGCGAGGGCGGAAGCCTGGCGCTGCTGGCGCTGATCACGCGCAAGGCGGCGGGCGTGCGCGGATGGGCGCTGACAATCCTGGCTTTGCTGGCGACGTCATTGTTCTTCGGGGATGCGATCATCACACCGTCGATCTCGGTCCTGTCTGCGGTCGAGGGACTGGTGGTGGTGGAGGCAAACCTGAAGCCGCTGGTGCTGCCCATCTCGATCGCCATCCTGATCGGGCTGTTCCTGGTCCAGTCACGCGGGACCGTCGCGATCAGCCGGTTCTTCGGGCCGATCGTCTTCTTCTATTTCCTGGTGCTCGCGGTGCTTGGCATCGTGCACATCATTCCCGACCCCGGCATCCTGCTCGCGCTGTCGCCGCATCATGCGCTCGCCTTCATCCTGCGCGACCCCGGCCTTGCGTTCCTGTCGCTCGGCGCGGTCGTCCTCGCCGTGACGGGCGCGGAGGCTCTGTATGCCGACATGGGCCATTTTGGGCGTAAGCCGATCGCGCTTGCATGGGTGTGCGTCGTGTTTCCTGCGCTGATCCTCAATTATCTGGGGCAGTGCGCGATGCTGCTTCGCGACCCGACCACCATCGAGAACCCGTTCTTCCTGATGGCGCCTGAGTCGCTGCGGCTTCCGCTGGTGATCCTGGCGACACTGGCGACGATCATCGCCAGCCAGGCGCTGATCACGGGGGCCTATTCGGTCGTGCAGCAGGCGGTGCAACTGGGGCTGATGCCACGCGTCCGCATCGCGCATACGAGCGAGAATGCGCTCGGCCATATCTATGTGCCGTCGGTCAACTGGCTGCTGCTGGCGCTGGTGATCACGGTCGTGCTGATCTTTCGCGAATCGACCAATCTGCTCGCTGCTTACGGCTTGGCGGTGATCGGGACGATGTTCATCACCAGTTGCCTCATCACCGTGCTGATGATCCGCGTATGGCAATGGCCGATATGGCGGGTCGTGTTGATCGCTGGGCTCTTCTTCCTCGTGGATACGACATATCTGGCCGCTAACGTCATCAAGATCCCGCAAGGAGGCTGGTTTCCGCTGCTGATCGGGGTTGTCGTGTTCACGTTCCTGACCACCTGGGCGACGGGGCGGCAGTTGATGATCGACCGGCTGCGCGAAGATGCGATGCCGATGAAGATCTTCATCGATTCGGCCGCTGCCTCTGCGACGCGCGTGCCCGGCACGGCGGTGTTCATGACGTCGACGCCCGACGGGGTCCCCCACGCGCTGCTCCACAATCTCAAGCACAACAAGGTGCTACACGAGCGGATCATCCTGTTGACGGTCAAGATCGTCGACCAGCCTTATTGGCCCGAAGCCAACCGCATCGTGCTGCAGGACCTGCGCGAAGGTTTTCACCGGGTGGTGTTGAAGTTCGGGTTCATGGAAGAGCCCGACGTGCCCGCCGCGCTGAAGAACGCGGAAGGGTGCGGGCCGGCGTTCCGGATGATCGACACCAGCTTCTTCCTGTCGCGCCAGACGCTGATCGCGTCGGCGCGGCCGGGGATGGCGATCTGGCGGGAGAAGCTTTTTTCCTGGATGTTGCGCAACGCCGAGTCCGCGATGGAATTCTTCCGCCTGCCGACCAACCGCGTCGTCGAACTGGGCAGCCAGGTCGAGATTTGATCGGCACGGACGGCCCCGCACCGATCATCGTGACGGCGCTGTTCGGGCGGCGCGACCAGGGCTGGTTCGACATGATGCGCGAGAAGCATTTTCCGCCTGAACGCAACCAGTTGGCCGCGCACCTGACGCTGTTCCACCATCTGCCGCCCTCGGCCGCCGACGAGCTGAAGCATCGCCTGACGCAGGAAACGCGCGGGGTGCGTGCGCCCGACGCGCGCGTGCGGGGCCCGATGTCGCTGGGGCGCGGCGTGGCGTTGCGGATCGATGCGCCCGAGCTGGTGGCGATCCGCGCACGGCTGGCGGACGCGTTCGCGGGGCTGCTGACGCCGCAGGATGCGGGCGGGTGGCGCGCGCATGTGACCATCCAGAACAAGGTCCAGCCATCGGTCGCGCGGCTGTTGCTGGCCGAGATCGAGCGCGAGTTCGAACCGCGCGGCGTCGAGATC
>DASVUT010000635.1:0-2742 GCA_036386955.1 Sphingomonas sp.
TGTCCGCGATCGGATCGAGGAAAATACCCAGACGCGACACCGCGCCTTGGGCCCGCGCCAGATAACCATCGAAATAATCGGTGATGCCCATCATGCAGTAGAGCACGAAGGCGGCGGCATACCCCGCCTCCCAATCCGGCCACCACAGCAGCGCGACCAGTACGGGCAGCGCGACGATCCGCGACAAGGTTAGGATATTGGGCAGCGTCAGCATCGGCGCGCACCCTACCGCGCACGGGCGCGGCGGGATACCCCGGGTTTATTCGTTGGCGGATCGCACCCTCGCGGCTATGCTCGTGCTCATCCAGCCACTTGAGGGCCGCCCCACGCCATGCTCAATGCCCTCGGGCTGTTGAAGCAACGCCGCTTCCTGCCCCTGTTCGCCACGCAGTTTCTCGGTGCCTTCAACGACAATCTGTTCAAGACCTCGATGGTCCTGTTCGCCACCTATGCGATCTACTCCGATGCCGGCGCGGAGGCGAAGTTCAACGCGCTGGCCACCGGGATCGCGATATTACCCTTTTTCCTGCTGTCCGCGCTCGCTGGGCAGCTCGCCGATACGCATGACAAGGCGCGCATCATCCGGATCGTGAAAACGGCGGAGATCGTGATCATGTTCCTGGGTGCCGCGGGGCTGCTCGTCGCGCGCGCCGGGCATGCGACGCTCGGGCTCGCGATGATGCTGGGCGCGGTGCTGTTGCTGGGCATCCATTCGACCTTCTTCGGGCCGATCAAGTACGCGATCCTGCCGCAGCATCTCAAACCCTGCGACGTGCTCGGCGGAACCGGACTGGTCGAGGCGGGAACCTATCTCGCCATCCTGCTCGGCACGGTCACGGCCGGGTGGATCCCGGTGGAGGGTGCCGCGATCGGCGTCATGGTCGTCGCCGGCATCGGCTGGTTCACCGGGCGACAGGTGCCGCCTGCCCCGCGCATGGGCGGCGAGCTGGTCATCAACTACAATCCCTTCACCGCATCGTGGCGGCTGATCGCGGCGACCATGCACATCCCGCGGCTGTTCCTGGCGATCTGCGCGATCAGCTTCTTCTGGACCATCGGTGCCGTCCTGATCATCATCTTCCCGCCGCTGGTGAAGAACGTGCTGACCGCCGACGAGCGTGTCGCCAGCTTCGTCATCGCGATCTTCTCGGTCGGCGTGGCAATCGGGTCGGTGGCGATCAACACCATGCTGAAAGGACGGATTTCGGCGCGTTTTTCCCCCGTGTCGGTGATCGCGATGGGCGGGTTCGTGGCGCTGTTCTCGCTCCTGGCGCAGCGTTGGACGCCGGCCCCGACCGGCACGATGTATGGACTCGCAGGCTTCGTGGCCCAGCCGGGGGCTCTGCCGATCCTGATCACGCTGCTGCTGGTCGCGGTGACGGGCGGGATGTTCGTCGTGCCGCTCTATGCCTTCCTCACCACCACGGTCGAATGCGACCACACGGCGCGCACCGTGGCGGCGAACAATGTCGTCAATGCGGGCGCAATGACCTTGGGGTCGGTGATGGTTGTCGGCGTATCGGAACTGGGTGTCACGCCGGAGAACATGCTCTACGTCGTGGCGGGCATGTGCCTCGTCGCGGCGTGGCTCGCCTATCGGCTCCACCGCGCCTGCGACGTGTGCGACGCGGTCAGATGATCAGCGTGTAGAAACAGGTGAAGAAGGCTGCGAAGCTGAGGAAGAAAAGCTTTGCGTCGGTGTCGTCGTCCGGCGTCATGGGTGCGGGCGGCGGCAGCGCGCGGCGGATGGGGTGGCGGGCGGCTTCGTTAGTAAGCACTAGGCGTCTGGTCATGGCGGGAGTGTTAACGCCTTGGTAACGCTTTTGCCCATTCGCAAAGAAGGTTAAGCGCGCGCCGTGCCAGCACGGGACGTTAACCCTAGCACCCGTGAACGCCTCAGCGCACGCCCAGCAGCGCGATCAGCACCGGGTCGCCCGTCGCTCGCGGATTGGCCCGGATCGCCGCTTCCTCTCGCCCGATCGCGCGAAAGATCGATGTGCTCGCCTGGTCCGCCACCAGCCGCGCGATGCCGATATAATCGACGCCCGACCGCGTCGCGGCGACCGCCGCAAGGATCTCGGCCACGTCGGAGGTCAGCCCTTGCGAAATGCCGGGCAGCAGCGCATCGATCACCGCAGGCCCGGCCTCGCGCTGGAGCAGGTCGGTCGCCGCCGTCGGGCCGCCGCGAACCAGCGCCAGCGCGTCGGCGACGCTCATCCGCGCGATCGCGTCCGTGACGACCGGGGTGGCGCGGTCGGCCGCATCGACCGCGACGTCGTTCAGCGCGATCGCGACGCGGCTCCGCACCGCATTGGTCCGAAGCACCGCGCCCAGCACGCCGCTCGATCCGCCCGCCAACTGCGTCGGCGGCGCGATCCGCGTCAGCTGATCGTCATAGAAGCCGCCGGGCTGAAGCAGCCGCGCGAACGCCCGCTGGCTCGACAGGGTAAGGAGACGCCGTACGCCCTCTTCGGGACTGAACGACCCGAGCGACCCCGCGCATGCGGTCAGCGCAATGAGAGGGATCATGGCCGCCGCGCTCAGCAGGGTTCGGCGATCGGGAAACGCAATACTGTTCATGCAGGGCAAACGGCTGCGTGTGGAGGACGTTCCAGAGTCACCCCGAGCCGCCGTGATGCTGAACTCGTTTCAGCATCCATGGTGCACCCGCCCGGGGCCATCCATGACATGAGCGGCGCGCCATGGACCCGGATCAAGTCTGGGGTGACGCTGGATGATGGC
>DASVUT010000636.1:0-3718 GCA_036386955.1 Sphingomonas sp.
GGCCGGGCCTTTCATGCGTCCTCCGTCAGTTCGACCCACCGACCCCCGTCCGCGCTGCTGCGATGCGCCGCCTCGATGAACCGCATGCCGCGCAGGCCCGTCGTCAGATCGGCAAAGCTAGGTGACTCCGGTGCCTGCCCCCGCACGGCCAGCGCGAAGTCGTGATAGATATTGGCGAAGGCTTCCAGATACCCCTCGGGGTGCCCGGCGGGGGTCCGCGTCACCCGCGTCACCGCCGCGTCGAGGTGATTGCGGTCGGTGCCCGCCGTCCAATTCTCCTCGGGTGCGCCGCGCCGTGCGACCCGCAAGCTGTTGGGATTTTCCTGATCCCAATGGACGCCGGCTCCCTCGCACCAGATGGAGATCTGCAGGCAGTTGGCATCGCCGCTGCAAATCTGGCTGGCGATCATCGTGCCGCGTCCACCGCCCCGCAGATGGAACATCGCGGCGCCGTCGTCGTCGAGAACGCGGCCGGGAACCGCCGCACGCAGATCGGCCGCAAGCCGGACCACCGCCTCGCCGGTGATGGTCTCCACCAGATTGAAGGCGTGCGTGCCGATATCGGCGAACGCGCCGGCAAGGCCCGCGCGTGCCGGATCGGTCCGCCATTCGGCTTGTTTGCCGATCGCATCCTCGGGCGTCGCCAGCCAACCCTGGGTGTAGCGCACCGCGACGCGCCTCACCGCGCCGAATACCCCGCCGAACACCAGCGCCCGCGCCTGGCGCACCATCGGATAGGCGGCATAGGTGTGGGTCACCCCGACAAGGCCTCCCGTCCGCGCCGCGATTTCGGCCAGCGATGTCGCCGCCGCGATCGTGTCGGTCAGCGGTTTGTCGGTCAGGACCGGGAATCCCGCCGACAGGGCGGCCATCGCCACGGGGGCGTGGAGGTGGTTGGGCGTGACGATCGCAAGGAACTCGGCCCGGTCATCCACCGGTCTGTCTTGCTCGCGCTCGATCAGGCTTTGCCAGGATGCGTAGCAGCGTTCGGGTGGGAGCCCCAGCGCTTCGCCGGAGCGTCGCGCGCGCGCGGGATCGCTCGACAAGGCGCCTGCGACCAGACGGCAATTCCCCGCGATCGCCGCCGCGGTCCGGTGGACCGGGCCGATGAACGCGCCTTCGCCGCCGCCGATCATCGCATAGCGGACGGGGGTCATTGCGCCTTGAGCCACGCGATCAGCGCCGCGCGCTTCTGTGCATCCTTCAGCCCCGGGTACGTCATCTTGTTGCCCGGCACCGCCTTGCGCGGATCGGCGAGATACGCGTCGAGTTCGGCCGGGGTCCAGGTCTTCGCCGACGCCTTCATCGCGGTGCTGTAGTTGAAGCCCGCGACCGATGCCGCCTTGCGACCGACCACACCGTTCAGGTTTGGCCCGAGCCCGTTCCGGCCACCCTTGTCGATCGTGTGGCACGCCTTGCACGGCGCGTAGAGCGCGGCACCCGCAGGCGCGGTCTGCGCGGAGGCGGGGAGGGCGGCGGCCAGCGGCAGGAGAAGAGCGGACAGGCGGTAGGACATGCAAGGCACCTTCTTCACTGGTTCAAAAACCGCAATGTCTTGAGGTGATCCGCACCCGCGGCGACGGTCGGCCAATAGGGCGCGGGCGGTTCGTCATGCTCGACGAAATAATGGACGAGCCCTGCTTGGCGCGACTTGGCGAAGATCGCGGCGAAGTCGATGACGCCCGCGCCGACGGCGACCATGCGCCCATCGGCTGTCATGTCCTTGACGTGGCACAGCGCGATGCGCCCGGGATATTGCGCGAAGATGCGCCCGACATCGGCCTTGGCCTTCACGGCCCAGTGCAGGTCGAGTTCGATCTTGACCAGGGCGGGATCGCTTTCGCCAAAGAAGATATCGAATGGCAGCTTGCCCTCGACGGGGACGAATTCGAACGAGTGATTGTGATAGGCAAAGCTTAGCCCCGCCGCCTTCGCCGCCGCGCCGAAGCCGTTGAGGGCCGCCGCCGTCGCCCGGCATTGCGCGATCGTCGAGCGGCGGTCCTGCTCGAGATAAGGCACCACCACATAGCGGCACCCAAGCGTCGCCGCCTGGGCGAAAATCTTGGCGGCATCCGTTTCGAGCGCGCCGATCGGAACATGCATGGACGGCGCGGTAAGCCCGATCCGCACCAGTTCACGCCGCAACACCCGCGGGTCCATCGTCGAATAAGGAGGGCCGCCCAGCTCGACCTCGCTATAGCCCAGCGCCTTGATCCGGCGGAGCGTGCCGATCGGATCGGCCTTCGCCGCTTCGCGCAACGTGTAGAGCTGGAGCCCGAAGCGTTCGAGCCGCCGCGTGGTCGCCGCGCCGACCGCCCCGGACAAGGCGATCGCGGCGGTTCCCGCGGCGGCACCCAGCAAGGTGCGGCGTTCGATCATGGTCATCCCTTTCTCGCGAAACCGCCGATCACCGATAACTGGCACAAGCGAAGTTGTAATACAAAAAGATACTTCTTATCGTCAGCTTGACAGCGTGTGGCGGCGGACGAGAACGGGACGCGCGGCGGGGGTGCCCGCGAAAAGGGGTTATGATGCCAAAGGACGTTGCCGCACTGCGCATTCCGGTAATGGCGCTGCTGTTGATCTGCTTGCCATGGCCGTCCGCCGCCGATCCGGGCTGGCGGTCCCTGTTCAACGGCGCCGACCTGACTGGATGGCGCGGGTACAAGAATGCGGCTGCCCCCACCCGTTGGCGGGTCGAGGACGGCGCGATCACCTGGACGCCGGACGGCGGGAACGGCGACCTCGTATCGGCCGAAGCATTCGGCGATTTCGAGCTCGCGCTCGAGTGGAAGATCGCGGAGGGCGGCAACAGCGGGATCATCTATTTCGTGCAGGAGATCGACGGCGCGGACCAGACCTATGCCACGGGGCCGGAGATGCAGGTTCTGGACGATGCGCAGCATCCGGACGGCAAGTTGCCCTCGCACCGGGCAGGAGCCTTGTATGATCTGATCCCGCCCAGCGCGGCGGCGGCCAAACCGCCTGGGCAGTGGAATGCGGCGCGCATCGTCGCGCGCGGAGGCCGGATCGAACATTGGCTGAACGGCCGGCGCGTCGTTTCGACCCGGTACGGCAACGATGCGTGGCGCACGCTGGTCGCGGGATCGAAGTTCGACGCGATGCCGCATTTCGCCAAGGTCCCGCGTGGCCGCATCGCGCTTCAGGATCACGGCGACCGTGTCCAGTATCGCAACATCCGCATCCGCACGTTCGCGGCGAAGTGACGCGCACCCGATGCGCGTCCTATCCGGTCGGCCCGCATCAAGGCCATGCCCCGGCTACAGCTCCCATCCGGGCCGATAGCGGCGATCGAGAAACTGGTTCGCATCGGGCACGTTCGTGATCCGACCGCTTGCCCCGTCATAATCGATCGGCTGTCCCGCGCGCAGAGCCACCATGCCGAGCACCATCGTCTCGTTCAGCGGGGCCGCGACCTCGAACGGTGACGAGATCGCTTCTTGGCCCTTGATCGCGCGAATCCAGTTCATCTCGTGCCCGCCCCGCCCGCCGATGATGCGGGGAAGCGACGGGCGGATCCTGGCGGCGCGTTCCTCCAGGCCCGTGCCGATGAGCACGGGGTGCTGGCCATAGGTTTCGTGCATCAGCATGCCGCGATCGCCGATGTACAGCACGCCGCCCTCGGGCTTCATGGTCACCCCGGGTGGCAGCTCACGCGGCGTCGCCGGCATCAAGCCGCCGTCATACCAGGTCATGC
>DASVUT010000637.1:0-10194 GCA_036386955.1 Sphingomonas sp.
TCGATGAGGCGCAGGCGATGATCGACCGGTATTTCGAACGTTTCCCGGGCATCAACCGCTACATCGCCGAAACCCTGACCGGCGTGCGCGAGCGCGGCTTCACCACGACCCTGTTCGGCCGCAAGACCCACTTTTCGCGCATCAAGTCCAAGAACCAGGCCGAACGGCAGGGTGCGGAGCGCGCGGCGATCAACGCCCCGATCCAGGGCACCTGCGCCGACATCATCAAGCGCGCGATGGTGCGGATGGAGCCCGCGCTGGCAGACGCGGGGCTGGGCCATGTCCGGATGCTCCTGCAGGTCCACGACGAACTGGTGTTCGAACTGCCCGAGGACGACGTCGCGGCGGCGAGCGCGGTGATCCGCACGGTGATGGAGCGCGCGGCCGAGCCTGCGGTGGTACTGAGCGTGCCGTTGGGGGTGGAGATCGGCACGGGACTGAGCTGGGGGTCGGCGCATTGATCCTGGCCCTGATCGCCCTGATTGCCCTTTCGCCTACCGAAAGTGACGTGCCTTCGCTGGCAGAGGCTCGGGGGATGGCCGTACCGATGCTCGCTTCGCGGGTACTGGGGCTTGCAGGGAACAGGATGCGCGAAGCTCGCGTGGAGGCCTCGTCTCCTCAGGAGGGCAAGCCACCTCGACTACAGGCGATCGTGTTCGCAGAAGCAGCGCGGGCGTCGGGAGAGCGCGGGCTTTGTTCGGCGCGAACGCTGAAGCTATGGTTCAACCCGGTTGATGGAAGCGACGCGATCGGACCACCTGCCGCGTCGTTTCCAATGATCTCCACGCTCTGGGCGGTGCTGCCCGATCCTGCGGCACCGGCTCGTGCATGTGGCTCAGCCGCTCCTGTCCTCGCCGATGAGGAGCTTGCGACCTTTTTCCCTATGGTCGGGCCCCAGGGCGGGGACGTCGACGCTAGCGCCGCTGCGGTTGCGGTCCAATTGCTTCGGCAGCTCGATACAGGGAAAGGCTTGAGTTCCGACCAGATCAGCTGTCGCGGCAATGCACCCGAGTTCTGTGACGATCCGCGCGCTGCGTTGCTGCGCGTCGACACGCTTCGCCCGTCCGGGCTGTCGATGGAACACTGCCCGGATGCCCCGCTGCATCTCTGCATCGACGCCAGCTTCGATCCTGTCAGGACCGGTCCCCGGCAGGGCAGCTTCATCCGGTTGCGCGTGACGACCGACGGCGCGCCGACAGACTTGATCGCGCCTACCCGCGTCAACGTGGTTGGCGGGAAAGCCATATCTTCGGGTCCGCAGCCTCACCGCATTCTGCGGGTGACGATCGAACAGGTGAACTGGATTGCCTGAGTCGCGTCAGGACATCGATGCGCTCGCCAAGGGCGGGCGCACCAATATCGCAGGGTTCGTGCTGCGGCTGGCGGCGCGGATCCCGTTCCTGTTCATCGCGGGGCGGATCTATGGGCCCGAGCTGGTCGGGCGGTTCGCGATCGCGGTCGTCGTGGTGGAACTCGCCGCGCTCCTCGCCACGCTGGGGCTGAAGCGCGGGCTGGCGCAGGCGTTGAGCCAGACCGATCGGCCACATGCGTGCGTGGTCTGGGATGCGCTGGCGGTGGCGTTCGTCGCGTCGATGGCGGCGTCGGTGCTGCTGTGGTCGTTTCCGCAGCTCCTGTACCCCAATACGCCCGTGACGGGGCTCGACCGGTATCTGCCGCTCATCATCCTGGCGTCGGCCTGGTCCGATGTGAGCCTCGCCGCGCTCGCCTATCGCCGCGACGTGAAGGCGGCGGTCAGGGCGCGCGCGGTGGTGGAGCCGTGGACGATCTCGATCGCGGCCTATGTCTTCTCGTTCTTCACCATTCGCGACGGGCTCGTGCTCGCCTATGTGGTGTCGATGATCGCGGCGCTGATCGCGAGCATGGTGCCCTTCATCCGCAGCTATGGCCTGCCGCGCGGGTGGTCGCCGCATCTGCGCCCGTTGCTGGCCCTGGCGGGGCGCAATGCGCCGCTGGCAGGCGCCGACGCGCTCGAATGGGGAAGCCGCAACGTCGATCGCTTCATCCTGGGGCTGGTGTTCGAGCCGCGGATCGTCGGCATTTACTACATGGCGCAGCAGGTCGCCTCGCTTCCGGCCAAGCTCAAGACGAGCTTCGACCCGATCCTGGGACCGGTCATCACGCAAAGCCTGGCGATCGACGATCGCAAGGCGATCGCGAGCCAAGTCCGCCAGGTCGCGTTCTGGATCATGGCGGCGCAAGCGGGGCTGGCGCTGATGGGGTCGATCCCGGGCGAAGCCGTGATGGGAGTCGTCGGGCCGCAATTCGTCGCCGGGACCGCGGCGATGGCGTTCCTGCTGACGGCCGAGGTGTTGGCGTCGACGGGGGCGGTGTGCGAATCGGCGCTGGTCTATGTCGCGCGGCACCGCAATCTGATGATCTCGGCGGCGATGCTGCTGGTCCAGATCGCGCTCAGCTTCGCGTTGATCCTGGGTGCGCAGGCGCTGGACTGGCCCGCCGAATGGGCCGCGGCGGGGCCCGCGGTGGCGCTGATGATCTCGGTGACGCTCACCTCGATCATCAAGGCGCGGTTGCTGGCGCGGGTGCTGGGCGCGCCGGTATCGGCGTGGCGATGGCCGCTGGTGTGGGCCGCGCTGGCGGCGGTGCTGGTGGGGACGATCTTCACGTCCTTGCCGCAAGACTATCAATGGACCGAGCTGGCCTTCGGCGTGCCCGCGATCGCCGCGACCTATCTGTTCGTGCTGTGGCGTTGGGCCTTCGGGCCCGCCGACCGCGCGCTGTTCGGCCAGGTCCCCGCTGCCAAGGACGCGACGCTGCCCAATCTGGGTGCGCCGATCCGTTAGAGCGGTTTCCGATCATGTCGCACCACCGTCATCGCCCTTCGGGCGCCCGCTGCGCGGCGGGGCGATCTGCGCCCGGCGCGGCGTTGCTCGTCGGTTACGATGCAAAGCATCGCGCCCTCTTCGCGCCTTGCGCCGAACCCACATCGCCTCCGTGCCAGTGATGCTACATGATCGGAAAACGCTCTAGTGGCGGAAGTGGCGCATGCCGGTGAAGACCATCGCCAGCCCGGCGTCGTCGGCGGCGGCGATCACCTCGGCATCGCGGATCGATCCGCCGGGCTGGATGACCGCCGTCGCGCCCGCCTCGACCGCCGCGAGCAGCCCGTCGGCGAAGGGGAAGAAGGCGTCCGACGCGACCGCGGAGCCGATGGTGCGAGGCGCGTCCCACTGCGCTTTCTCCGCAGCGTCCCGAGCCTTCCAGGCCGCGATCCGGGCGGATTCGAGGCGGTTCATCTGGCCCGCGCCGATACCGGCGGTGCTGCCGTCCTTGGCATAGACGATCGCGTTGGACTTGACGTGCTTGGCGACCGTCCAGGCGAAGCGGCAATCCGCCAGCTCCTGCGGCGTGGGCGCGCGCTTGGTCACGACCTGCAGCTCGCCGAGCGCGCCATTGTCGCGGCTCTGCACCAGCAACCCGCCCGCGATCGACTTGATCGCCAGCCCGCCGCGGCGCGCATCGGGCAGCGCGCCGGTCAGCAACAGGCGCAAATTCTTCTTGCCCGCGAAGACGGCGCGCGCCTCCTCATCGGCATCGGGGGCCACCACGACCTCGGTGAAGATCGACGCGATCGCCTCCGCCGTGACGCGGTCGAGCGGACGGTTGACCGCGATGATCCCGCCAAAGGCCGATACGCTGTCGCAGGCGAGCGCGCGCGCATAGGCATGATCCAGCGTATCGGCGGACGCGACGCCGCACGGATTGGCGTGTTTGACGATGACGCAGGTCGGCTCCGCATCGGCGAACTCGGCCACCAGCTCGAGCGCGGCATCGGCGTCGTTGAGGTTGTTGTAGCTGAGCGCCTTCCCCTGCACCTGCTGCCCTTGGGCGATGCCACGCGCATGGGGGCCGCGCGGCAGGTACAGCGCGGCCGACTGGTGCGGGTTCTCGCCATAGCGCAGCGGTTCGGGCGCGCGGGTGAAGGCGAGGGGGAGCGTGACAGGGAATTGCTCCCCCTGATCGGCGAAGGCGAACCACTGCGCGATGGCCGAGTCATAGGCTGCGGTGGCGGCGAACGCCTTGGCGGCGAGGCGGCGGCGCGTGGCGAGCGTCGTGCCGCCGTCGTGCAGCTCGTCCAGCAAGGCGCGGTAATCGGCCGGGTCGGTGACCACGGCGACATGGGCGTGGTTCTTGGCCGCCGACCGCACCATCGATGGGCCGCCGATGTCGATATTCTCGATCACCTCGGGCCGCTCGGCACCCTTCGCCACGGTCTGTTCGAACGGGTAGAGATTGACGACGACCAGATCGATCGAACCGATGCCGTGATCGGCCATGGCGGCGACATGCGCGGGATCGTCGCGCACCGCGAGCAACCCGCCATGGACGACGGGGTGGAGCGTCTTGACGCGGCCGTCCATCATTTCGGGAAAGCCGGTCAGCTCGGCCACGTCGCGGACGCCCAAGCCCGCTTCGCGCAACGCGGCGGCGGTGCCCCCCGTCGACACCAGCTCGACGCCCAGATCGGCCAATGCGCGGGCCAGATCGACGACCCCGGTCTTGTCGGACACGGACAGGAGCGCACGGGCGACGGGGATGAGGGTCATGAAGGGGCTCCGCTGAAGTCCCGCGCGGCCTTACCCGTCAGAGCGCCCGCTTCAAGGCCCAGCTCACATTCGCGCCGCCTGCGGGTGCCATGCCGGTGACCACGAGCTGCTGCGTCGGTACCGGACGCCCGGTCCCGTCGATCCACAACGACTCCTCGATCTCCATCGCGCCGCCGCGACAGCGAAACTGCCACAGGCCGCCGCCCGGCAGGCGCAGGATCGCGCCCTGGCCGTCGGCGGTCGCCGATGCCTGCACGCCCGAACCCAGATGGAAACGGATCGCGAAGGCGGCATCGACGCGGCGCTTGCGCCCGAGCGGGAGCAACGCGTCCTCGCCGCGCAACTCGCGCCCGTCGCCGGCGAGCATCAACTGGCGACGGTGGCGAAAGCCGAAGCGGCGGGCATAGCCGTCATGCGTCGCCTCGATCCGGCTGCCCCCGTCCGATTCCTGCCGCGACAGTTCGACCTCGGTGACGCCGCGGCCCAGCGTGCCGTCGGCGTGGATCGCGGTCGAATTGGTGTCGGCCAGGACCAATGTCGAATGCGCCGCGGTCGACCGCAGCCCTTCGACCACGGCTGCGGGCAGCGATGACAGCCCGGCGCGCGCCCCGCCGCAACTCACGATCAGCCGCGCCGCGCCGTCGGACAGCTCGAACGCGAGCGTCGAGGCGCAACCGCCCGCCACCGCGCGCGCGATCGGCGGCGGGGCCGCGTCGACGATCAACACCGCCGGGCCCGCAGCCAGCCGCTGATACCCCCAGTCGCGCGATTGACGTAGCGGGCGGGTGCGGACCCCCGTCGCCTCGATCACGGCGGCGACGTCATCGGCCGAGACCGGGCCACCGCCCTGCCAGCTCGCCAAGGCGCGGTCGGCATGGACGACGCCCAGCAAGGCGGGCACCGACCGGGCGAGCACGCGCGACACCGCCTCGGGCAGGTCGAGGCGGCGGGCGGCATAGGTCTCGCGCAGCATCGCCAGCAGCATCAGCGTGTCGAGCAGCGCTGCGGGGCTGCGCGACACCGCGCCGCCATCGTCGAACATGCCCGTGGCAAGCGCGCGCGCCAGCCCCGCCTTGCCGAAGGCCAGCCTTGGCTCGCCGCCGGGGATCAGCAGCCCGGCCGCGACGACCCCGCACCAGGCGGCGATCCGCTGGACCCCGACCGGCATCTTGTCGGCTCCGCGATCGAGATGGCGGCTGCCACGGGCCAGCGCATTCAGCACCTTGGACCGGTAGACGAGGTCGGTCGACGACAGGATCAGCGGCGCGTGCGCGGTCCAGAACAGGATGCGGCGGCCCCAAAGGTCGGGCCGCCAACCCAGCGCGTCGACCTTCTCGCCATGCGCCGCCAGCCAATGCGCCATCAGATATTCGGCGATCGGCACCGCCTGTACCCGTGTGGCGACGGTCGACAGGTCGCGCAGCCACGCAAAGCCGTGCAGGTGATCGGCGAAGGCGGGCGTCCAATCGGGACGGGTCAGGTCGATCGCGTCCAGCGCGCGTGTTTCGCCGCGGAAGGTGAGGTTGCCCGCCAACAGCGCCTGCCCGCGCGCGACATCGCCGAACACGGGATCGTCGGGCACCGCGAGAAGCTTGAGCGGATGACGCCCGCGCAACCGCATCGTGTGGAGCGGCGTGCGCCAGGTCAGCCGCTGGAATCGCTCGGCGAGCCGTTCGGCCAGCGAGAGTCCGGCGGTGCCGCCGACGCGGACGAGCCGCTTGCCCTCCTCGATCCCGTCGGGACCGTCGGTCACGACCTCGGCGTCGCTCATCCGCGCCCGCGCAAGGCCGCGATATTGGCGGCATAGGCGTCGGGCCCGCCCCGGAACACCGACGTGCCCGCGACCAGCGCGTCGGCACCCGCCTCGATGCACCGCCTGGCGCTGTCGGTATCGACGCCGCCATCGACCTCCAGGTCGATCGCCCGGCCCGATGCGTCGATCATGCGGCGAACGGCGGCGATCTTCTTGAGCTGGCTGTCGATGAAATGCTGCCCGCCGAAACCCGGATTGACACTCATCACCAGGACCAGGTCGACCTGATCGAGCAGATAGTCGAGCATCTTGGCCGGCGTGCCGGGATTGAGCGCGACACCGGCGCGCAGCCCCAGCGACTTGATGTGCTGAAGCGTGCGGTGGATGTGCGGCCCGGCTTCGGGGTGAACGGTGATCGTGTCCGCGCCCGCATCGGCGAAGGCGTCGAGATAGGCGTCGACGGGCGAGATCATGAGGTGGACGTCGAACGGCTTGTCGGTATGCGGGCGCAGCGCCCGGATGATGGCGGGGCCAAACGAGATGTTGGGGACGAAATGCCCGTCCATCACGTCCAGATGGATCCAATCGGCCCCCGCGGCATCGATCGCGCGCACCTCCTCCCCCAGACGGGCGAAGTCGGCGGACAGGATCGAGGGCGCGATACGGACGGGCATGAACGCGGCTCCTATCAGCCGCGCCGCAGGTGCGCCACGAAGAACCCGTCGCACCCCCCGGCCTCCGCCAGCATGCCGGGCAGGGTACGAACCGTTGCCCCGGTCCCGCCCAGCGGCAGCGCGACCTCGGTTGCCGTGAAATCGGGCCGCGCGGCGAGGAAGGCGTCGAGTTGCGCCTCGCCCTCCTCGGGTTCGAGCGAACAGGTGGCATAGACGAGCCGCCCGCCCGGCTTCACCCAGTCCGCGGCGCGGAGGAAGATCGCCGCCTGCAGAACCGCCATGTCGGCGATCAGCGCGGGGTGCGCGCGGTGGATGACATCGGGGTGACGGCGAAAGATGCCCGTCGCGCTGCACGGCGCATCGATCAGGACCGCGTCGGCGGGGGCAGAGGGGCTCCACGACCGCACATCGGCCTTGACCACCTCGGCCTTCATCCGCGTGCGTGACAGATTGTCGTGGACGCGCTCCAGCCGCGACGCGGACTGGTCGACGGCGGTAACCTGCCACCCGGCGGCGGCGAGCTGGAGCGTCTTGCCGCCGGGGGCCGCGCACAGGTCGATCGCGGTGCCCGCCCCTTCGCCCAGCAGGCGGACGGGGAGCGAGGCGGCGATGTCCTGCACCCACCACGCGCCCTCGTCATAACCGGGCAGCGCGGCGACGCCGTCATGCGCGGTGATGCGGACATGGCCGGGCAGCAGGCTGGTGCCGCCCAGCCGTTCGACCCACAGGTCGGTCGCGCCCGGATCGGCGAGCGTCAGGTCGAGTGGCGGCGGGGCGGCGATCGCGTGGGCGGCGGCGGCGACCATTGCCTCGCCCCAGGCGGCGCGCCAGCGGTCCGCGACGACGGGGGGCAGCGTGACGGCCGGCGGCAAGGTCGCGCCACCACGGATCAGCGTGCCGAACACGCCGTGGACCAGCTTGCGCGGGCCGCCATCGACCAGGGGCAGGACCGTGGCGATGGCGGCATGCGGCGGGGTGCCCAGCGCCAGCACCTGCACCAGCGCGATGCGCAGCGCCATCCGTGCCTTGGCATCGGGCGCCAGCGGCAACCGCGTTGCCGAATCGATCAGCGCGTCGAGATCGGGCAGCCGGCGCAGCGTTTCGGCGGCGATGGCATGCGCGAGGCCACGATCGGGGCCGTGGATCGCACGCGTCGCGCCGGGCAGCGCCGCCTCGAGCGACTCGCCCCGGCGCAAGACCGCGTCGAGCACGCGCAACGCCGCCCGCCTGGTCGCGGTGCCGAGCGGATCAGGCGGCGCTGAATACATGGATCACTTGGCAAAACTCCTATGGGTCACGATGTGGTGTCGGCCGCTAACGATCGAAAGCCCGCCGCCATGGCCGACCGCCCACCCCATGCCAAGCCGCCTGCCTATCTGAGCCCCAACACGCCTGTCCCCAAGCCTGCGCCAGGCAAGAAGGCCGATGATCCGACCGACCGCGATCCCACCCGCTATGGCGACTGGGAGCTCAAGGGCATCGCGATCGATTTCTAGGCGTAAGGTCATCGTCCTATCGTGGAGGTTTGCGGACCGGCAGCTTTCTGCGACCATCTGGTGGAGTGCGGCCGATCACGGTACGTGTAGCCAATGCATCCACCCAACTTTCTTAAGGCCGACTATCCCACCGGAGATCAAGTGGAGGCGGCTGCAAGGGAACTCCACATCTGGGGCGAACTACACGGATGGTGGCCCGAAAGCATTACCAGCTTCGATGCACTTGACCCGATTGGACGCGAAGAATTCGAGGCCGTCGTTGAGCGCGTCTTGATTGCGGCGGCCAGGGTAAGGCGGGGCATAGCGCCCGACACACCTTGAATTTGGAACAAAGGCGGGAAGCGGACAGTCTGCTTTCTTGCGGCGCGTAGAGGCTTGTGCGATCGATCGCTGATGGGTTTCCTTTATAGATCGGCCGTATCGCTCGGCTTCTACGGCGACGATCTCGAACCTGCGGAAATCACGAATGCGCTCGCGGCCGAGCCGACAGTTGGAGTGCGGAAAGGCGGCTTGTGGCGCACCAGCACAGGAGCGGAGAAGGTTGCTACTCGAGGCCAATGGCGCGTTCAGGCCGAACGGTGCGAGCCGGGCGATTTGGACGGTCAGATAAACGACTTACTCGACTGCCTTTCCGGCGATCTTCCCGCGTGGCGGTCGTTTTCAGCACGGTATCGCGGAAGGGTGTTCTGCGGCCTGTTCCTCGCCAGTGGTAACGAAGGTTTGACGTTGCGTTCAGAAACGCTCCTCCGTCTCGGAGAACGAGGCCTCCTTATAGATTTCGACATTTATGGGCCGGATTCAGAAGATTGAATGCCCTACAATTGTGCAACCCAACACCGTACGAGCCGCTGTCCTACAGGTCTATCTTGTGCAAGCACAGGCTATCGTCACCGGTCCGTCGCGACGATCGCTCTTTCCAATTTCGTGATATCGGTTCCACGCGCCACGGTCGGCATGCGTGCTTGCGCGGTTGTGATGTCTATTTTCATCTGTGCGGCGACATCGCCGATAGTGTGACCCAAGTGTGACCTTTGGCCGCGACTGAGCGACCCATGGTCACCCATGATCCTGGATCGACGACCGCCTACGCCTCTGCACGGAGCGGCCGGGCGAGCAGGGCATCAATCACCTCGCGCACCGCGGCCCCCGCCAGCAAGTCCGCGACCGCCTGCGCGACGGGCATGTCGACGCCCGCCTCACGCGCAGCCTCGACCAGCACCGGCGCGGTGAAGGCGCCTTCGGCCACGGTGCGGCGGTCGGCGAGCAGGTCGGCGGCGGGCCGCCCCTTACCCAGCCCCACGCCCAGCGAGAAGTTGCGCGATGCCGTCGATGAGCAGGTGAGGACCAGGTCGCCGAGCCCCGATAGTCCGGCCAGCGTCGCCGCCTGACCACCGCGCGCCAGCCCGAACCGCGTCATTTCGGCAAAGCCGCGCGCGATCAGCGCGGCGCGCGCATTCTGCCCGAGCCCCGCGCCTTCGACCACGCCGCACCCGATCGCCAGCACGTTCTTGACCGCGCCGCCGATCTCCGCCCCGATCACGTCAGCGCTGGCATAGGGACGGAAATGCGGGGCCGCGAGCCGCTGCGCCAGCCGCTCGCGAAGGCTCGCATCCTCGCACGCCAGCGTCACCGCCGTCGGTTGGCCGCGCGCGACCTCATGCGCGAAGGTCGGGCCCGACAGCACC
>DASVUT010000638.1:0-4555 GCA_036386955.1 Sphingomonas sp.
GCGAAGCGCCGTGCGGTTGCGGCGACGCCGCTTTTCGAAAAGCGAAAGACCCTTGCTCACTTCTTCTTCCCTTCCTTGCGGAAGATGAACTCGCCATCATACTTGATGCCCTTGCCCTTATAGGGCTCCGGCTTCCTCCAACGGCGAATTTCGGCGGCCAGCTGGCCCACCTTCTGCTTATCGGCACCACTGATTTCGACCGTCGTCGCGTCCGGCGTCTTCACCTCGATGCCCTCGGGCACGTCGATGTTGACGTCGTGGCTATAGCCGAGCTGCAACCGTAGATTGCGACCCTGCGCGGCGGCACGGTAACCGACACCCGTGATCACCAGCTTCTTGGTGAAGCCCTCGGTCACGCCCGTGACCAGGTTCTGGACGAGCGTGCGCTGCATGCCCCAGAACGCGCGGGCGCGCTTGGTATCGTTGGCGGGCGTCACCGCGATACCATCGCTGCCGACATCATACGCAATGTCATCGGACATCTTGAGGCTCAGCGTCCCCTTGGGACCCTTAACGCTCATCACGCCCGCCTCGATCGTTGCGGTCACGCCGGCCGGAACCGGAACCGCCTTTTTACCGATGCGGCTCATCAGAATACCTCCGCCAGGACTTCGCCACCGGCGTTCTGCTCGCGCGCTTCCGCGTCCGAGAGCACGCCACGCGGCGTCGACACGATCGTGATGCCCAGGCCGTTCATCACGCGGGGGAGCGCCTGGCTTCCCGAATAGATGCGACGGCCGGGCTTGGACACGCGCGCGATATGCTTGATCGCGGGCTGGCCCTCGAAATACTTCAGCTCGATGCGGACGCCCTTGGCGGGGCCCATCTGCTCTTCCGAATAGCCACGGATATAGCCTTCGCGCTGGAGCACATCGAGAACGCGGACGCGCAGCTTGCTGGCGGGCGACAGGACAGAGTCCTTCTTCGCGCGCTGGCCATTGCGGATGCGGGTGAGCAGGTCACCCAGGGGATCGGTCATTGCCATGATCTAATCCTTACCAGCTCGACTTAGTGACGCCGGGGATCAGGCCCTTGTTGGCCAGATCGCGCAGCATGACTCGGGCGAGTCGGAACTTGCGGTGATATGCGCGCGGACGACCCGACAGCTCGCACCGGTTACGGACGCGCGTGGGGTTCGAGTTGCGCGGCAGCGTCGCCATCTTCAGGCGGGCCATCAGACGCTCGGTTTCGTCGAGCGACTGATCATTGGCCATCGCCTTCAGCTTGGCCAGCTTGGGAGCATATTGCTTCACCAGCTTCTTGCGCCGCTCGTTCTTGTTGATCGAACTCAGTTTCGCCATGGACTTAAGCTCTTCCTTTTGTGTTCCCGCGAAGGCGGGAACCCAGTCCTTGATAAAAGAAGCCCTGGACTCCCGCGTTCGCGGGAGAACAGGTCCTCGTCGTCGTCAGGCCGCCTTCTTCTCTTCGGCGGCCTCTTCCTGCGGGAACGGGAATCCAAACAGACGCAGCAGCTCGCGCGCCTCGTCATCGGTCTTCGCGCTGGTCGTCACGATCACATCCATGCCGCGGACCTTGTCGATCCGGTCATAGTTGATCTCTGGGAAGATGATCTGCTCCTTGATGCCGCAGGCATAATTGCCGCGACCATCGAAGCTCTTGGGGTTCAGCCCGCGAAAATCGCGGACGCGCGGCAGGGCGATGGTGATGAACCGGTCGAGGAACTCATACATGCGCTCCCGACGCAGCGTCACCTTGACGCCGATCGGCATGCCTTCACGCAGCTTGAACTGCGCGATCGACTTCTTCGCCTTGGTCACGACGGGCTTCTGCCCGGCGATCAGCTCCATCTCGGACGCGGCCTGGTCGACCTTCTTCTTGTCCTGCGTGGCTTCGCCCACACCCATGTTGAGCACGATCTTCTCGATACGCGGGATCTCGAGGACGTTCTTGTACCCGAACTTCTCGGTCATCGCCTTGACGATCGTGTCGTCATAGATGCCCTTCGTGCGGGGCTTGTAAGCTGAATCAGCCATCGATCTTGTCCCCCGTCTTCACGGCCACCCGAACCTTCTTGCCGTCCTGAGTCTCGAAACGAACGCGCGTCGGCTTGCCGTCCGCGGTCACGTGAGCGACCTTCGAAACGTGCAGCGGCGCTTCGATCTTGACGAGGCCACCCTGCGGCTCGGCCTGAGTCGGTTTCCGGTGACGCGTCGCGATGTTCAGACCGCCGACGACGACCTTGTCCAGCTTGGGCATCGACTGGGTAACCGTTCCGGTCCGCCCCTTGTCCTTGCCCGACAGGACGATGACCTGATCGCCCTTCTTGATCCGTGCGGCGGCCATTACAGCACCTCCGGCGCGAGGCTGATGATCTTCATGTGCTTCTTGCCACGCAGCTCGCGAACGACCGGCCCGAAGATACGAGTGCCGATCGGCTCCTCGTTCTTGTTGACCAGCACCGCGGCGTTGCCGTCGAAGCGGATGGTCGACCCATCCGCGCGGTGGATGTCCTTGCGCGTACGCACGATGACGGCGCGGTGGACGTCGCCCTTCTTCACGCGGCCGCGCGGCTGTGCTTCCTTGATGGACACGACGATGATGTCGCCCACACCGGCCACGCGGCGCTTCGAGCCGCCCAGCACCTTGATGCACTGCACCCGCTTGGCGCCGCTATTGTCAGCGACGTCGAGATTGGATTGCATCTGGATCATCGATCCGTCTTCCTTCCCGCTTGGGGCCGATTGCTGACCGGCACCCGCCTAAAAATAAACCCGGCGCGAGCGGCGCTCGCGTCGGGGGAGCGGTCCTTTAGCCGTTCCCGGAGGAGAGCGCAACGCCCTACTCCAAACCTAGTACGCCCGCGAAGGCGGGAGCCCAGCCCGGGCTCCCGCCTTCGCGAGCGCACAAGCCTTACGTCTCGATCTCGACCCGCTCGGGCGTGGCATGCGTATTCACGCGGTCCAGCACCTTCCAGGTCTTCAGCTTGCTCATCGGCGCGATCTCTTCGATGCGCACCGTCTCGCCGGCCTTGAACTCATTCGCCTCGTCATGGGCGTGATACTTCTTCGAACGACGGATGATCTTCCCGTACAGAGGGTGCTTCACCTTCCGCTCGACATTCACCACGATCGTCTTGTCGCCCTTGTCGGAGACGATCACCCCGGTCAGCACGCGCTTCGGCATGATACGGTCCTTACTTCGCGTCGGCGGCGCTGGTGCGCTGCGTCTGCAGGGTCTTGATGCGGGCGATATCCTTGCGGACCTCGCGCACGCGGCTCGGCTTTTCAAGCTGGTTGGTCGCCGCCTGGAAGCGGAGGTTGAACTGCTCACGCTTCAGCTGGCCGAGCGCCTCGCCCAGCTGATCGTCGGACTGGCCGACGAAATCACTCTTGGCCTTGGCCATGTTACTCGCCTCCGAGGTGGCTGGTGTCACCCAGGCGGGCAACGACCTTGGTCTTGATCGGCAGCTTCATGGCCGCACGCTCGAATGCTTCGGCGGCGATCTTGCCGTCGACGCCGTCCAGCTCGAACAGGATGCGGCCGGGCTTGACGCGCGCGGCCCAGAACTCCGGCGACCCCTTGCCCTTGCCCATGCGGACTTCGGCAGGCTTCGACGACACCGGCACATCCGGGAAAATCCGAATCCAAAGCCGCCCCTGGCGCTTCATGTGACGCGTGATCGCGCGGCGGGCCGCCTCGATCTGCCGCGCCGTGATCCGGTCGGGCTCCATCGCCTTCAGGCCATAAGACCCAAAGTTCAGCGACGTCCCGCGCTTGGCATCGCCATGGATCTTGCCCTTGAAGGCCTTGCGGAACTTGGTCTTTTTAGGTTGAAGCATGAGCTATTCCTGACCCTCAGCGACGATCGTCGCGCGCGGGGCGCACGCCGGACGTCTGGGCTTCCATCATCAACCGGTCGGTCGCCATCGGGTCGTGACCCAGGATCTCGCCCTTGAACACCCACACCTTCACGCCGCAAACGCCATAGGACGTGTGCGCTTCGGCCTCGGCGTAATCGATGTTCGCGCGCAGCGTGTGCAGCGGGACGCGGCCCTCACGGTAGCTCTCGTTGCGCGCGATCTCTGCGCCGCCCAGGCGACCGCCACAGGCAACACGAATGCCGTCCGCACCCAGTCGCATCGCGGACTGCACCGCGCGCTTCATGGCGCGACGGAATGCGATCCGGCGCTCGAGCTGATCGGCGATGCCCTGTGCCACCAGCCGTGCATCGACCTCGGGCTTGCGGATTTCGACGATATTGAGCGACACGTCCGACGAGGTCATCGCCCCGATCGTCTTGCGCAGCTTCTCGATGTCCGTGCCCTTCTTGCCGATGATCACGCCAGGGCGTGCGGCGAAGATGGAGATGCGGCAAAGCTTGGCCGGACGCTCGATCACCACCTTCGAGATCGCAGCCTGCGGCAACGACGTCATGATGAACTTGCGGATCTTGAGGTCCTCGAGCAGCAGGCGACCGTAATCAGCGCCTTCTGCAAACCAGCGGCTGTCCCAGGTGCGGTTGATCTGCAACCGCATCCCGATCGGGTTGCTCTTGTGGCCCATTATGCTTCTTCCTGCTCGCGCACGACGATGC
>DASVUT010000639.1:0-10274 GCA_036386955.1 Sphingomonas sp.
CCTTGCGGGCGACTTCGCTGTCCGGGTGGACCGGAAGGTTGGCGGTCAGCTCCGTGCGCTTCTCGATGATCTCCGCGCGACGAACGCGGGCGCGGGCTTGGATGTCGGCGCGGACGATCTCCTCACGCATCACCATAACGGCGCGGCTTTTACCGATCTCGGCGGCGGCTTCTTCCGGGGATGCGCCGCGCGCCGTCAACTTCTCGAACTCGGTGCGTTCCGGCGCGGCAAGCCATGCGTCGAGTTTGCCCTCGCTGCGGCATTCTAGGAACTGGCCGAGGAACGACAGCAGGAAGCCGATTTCGGGCACCTTGGGTGCCGGGCTCTTGGTCATCCACCGGAATTGCTTGGCGATCACCGCTGCCCAGTTGCGCACCGCCCAGTCGACGAACTCGGGCATCGGGCCGTCTTTGACGATCCACGTCTTGATCTTGGCCTTGACCTGCGCTTTCTCGCGCACCGACCACGCGGCGAAGCTGGCCTCGGGGTGAGCCTCCTCCAGCGCGGCACGCCATGCGGCCTCGACACCAGCTACCCGGTCGGGAAGCGTCTGCGCCTTCTCGGCGCGGCGGGCGCGGGTCGCGGCGGCAGCGGTCGCCACGTTAGGCCGGACATCCTCAATCGCCGTAGGGGCCGGGCGAGGCGAAGCCGAGACTGCGCTGACTACCTTCTCTTGGATACCTTCTCCATGACTACCTTCTCCCGTGTCCGTGTGGCGGACTGTGGTAGTCCGTGTGGCGGACCCCACCGTCCGTGTGGCGGACTGGTTCGGGAGGCGCTTCGTCGCGTTGAGCATGGCTGGTGACCACCCGATGTTTATGGAGTAGGACCGAATGTAGCGAGCGGCGATGGGATATCGGCGAATGATGCCCTTCTCCTCCAGCGAGGCGAGCGCCTCGAACATCGCGGAGCGGCCCATGGGCAGGCCCGAGTACATGTTATCGCCCTCCCGCATCTTGACCGTGCTGAACGTCGCGCGGGTCTTGCGCCATCCGATCGTCCGATCAGCGATGGTGAGGGCGAGCACCAGCTCGTACATGGTTAGGTGCCCCGCCCACTCGCGGATGATCCGCTGGTAAACCTGCAACGCCGATGGCGACGGGTTTAGATCAACTACAGCACTGATAGATACCGACGCGCTCGAATAGCTTCTGTTATCTGTCATGTCGTCCTCGCGATTGATGTCGCCGGAAGGTCTCGACGCGAGAACGAGAACTTCCGGCGACGCCGCGACGGATCAGGTCGGGCATAACTAATCTATGGCCGCAGAGACTTCATAGCAATAACAAAGTTTGGGGATCAGAGACGGCGATCTAGATATGTAGATTGCACTACAACAATGGGTGGTGAGTTTATATTACTTTCGCACCTAAACTTTAAAGGGGCATGTCAGTATCTGATACAAGGCCGTCGTAGCCCAGCTTAGTTGGACGCAACTGTCGCCGTTTATCAAAAATTATGTTGAGCAAGGAAGATCGCGGTTGTCCGTGTGAGCTCGTCCAAGCCAATCTTCCGCGCCCAGTCGGCCGAAGGTGGAGCGCGAACCAATAGCGCGAGCCACGGATCGCGGCTGCGGAAGCGGCGGTGCAGGCAGAAGTGGCAACGCTGGCAGATCGGTTGAACTAGTAGTGGGCGGAAGTAGTTTTCGGTATGCGCGTGCAACCGTATTGCGCAATTGCAGATCGAACAGGAGATAGGCCGAGGTATCCAGCCTTGATCCTGTGCAAGGTGCAGTCGCTGCCATCCTGCGATGCGCTCCTGTCCAGTAGCACCGTTATATGACGGCGGTATGGGCCAGCCCCACCGTGGAAGCCTCGCGCCATTCCGCACGGCATCCTCGACCTTCGAAAGGATCACCATATCAGCAGAAACTGGCTCCTTGCTACACATCTGCTGCCGTTTCCCGGATCGCCTTCAACATTGCTCTTAGCTCGCGCAAGCCGTTGTCGAGCAGTCCAAGCAGCGCATGCTGCACGTCATCCGTGAGGTCAGGCGCTTGCCCTTCCACAGCTACAGCGTGCAGGTCTTCGAGAGCTGCGGTCACGTCCGCAAATAGCTTGCCGACGGACATCATGCTGTGGCCGCTTGCGCGAGAAGGCGGTAGACCGAGGCTCGCCCAACATTTAATTTGATCGCGATCTCGGCGGCCGACAATCCGGCCGCGCGCAACTCGCGCATCATCGACAACTTTGCACGGGCCGTGGGCGCACGTCCGCGATAACGGCCTGCCGCTTTGGCCTTTTCAATTCCAGCCCGCTGCCGCTCCAGCATTAACCCGCGCTCGAACTCCGCCACCGCGGCAAACATCGTTAATAGCATACGTCCACTTGGTGATTTCGTTTCCACCTCCGAACCACCGAAGTCGAGCACCCGGAGCCCAACTCCCTTTCTCTCCAGTACCTCTACGATACCAAGAAGATCGGTAGTTGACCGGGCGAGCCGATCAAGCCGTGTTACGATGAGTGTGTCGCCGTCCCGTACAAACTCCATCGCTGCGTCTAGCTGGCCACGAGCGGCAATAGACGAAACGAACTCCGAGAATGTCTTGTGGCAACCAGTTGCAAGGAGCTTTGCGTGTTGCTGCTCCAGTCCCGCAATCTGTTCCGATGTGCTGGAACGTGCATAACCGACAAGCATGATATTTTCCTCACCTCCTACAGAAGGACGAGGGTAACTGGCTGATTAGGTGTGTCTACAGTGAAGTGCCTCATTGGAATAATGCGTCAAGCTATACATGCGAAGGTCAGACTTTGGTGAATAGCTTTTCCCTTCACCCTGCCCTCGCGAACTCGCAGCTACGGCAAGGAGACTTGGGCCAACGAGCAACCAGCTGAACACCCGCACTAACCGCTCGCAAGCGAGCTGCATGATAGTTGAATGCAGAAAGGTGTGATCAACGCAGTTCCATGACGGTCAAAGCGCATCCTCCAGCTCTCGCAGCATCACGATCAAGTCACCAGGAAACAAGTCCGCGTTGACGATGGCACGGCCGTTATCGCTTGGGGTGTAGGTCAGCCCCTTCCACGTAGCGGCTTTTCCGTCAGTGATGTTGAGCTTGTTTCCGTGCGCCATTGCATTGCGGACGATCCGAGCGAACTGCCAAACGGGAGGCCATGAGGCTACTGGCCCGTATTTGGCATTCAGATGATCCTTTTGACCTTCAACATAAGACACCAATATCATCTGGCTAAGTCCGAAGATGAAATGGCCGAGCGAGCCTAGTTCGACGGTTTCGCCGGTGGGCAATGGTGCAACGTCATACTGCTCAAGTGATATCTCCGCCGGACTACCGTTAGACATCACGGAATGTATAAGAGGGAGGGGCTTCCATCGTAACGTAACATTGCACAGAAGCCCGTCAAAGGCTGCGTAGTGGTCCTTCGCCCAAGGTTTCCCACCTTCCTCTGGGCTCGAACTGTAAACATCAACCAAACTGGCGAAGCTCGCAATCGCGACAAGAAAGCTGAATACTGCGCCGTGGGCACTTTCCGTATGGAGGAACTTTAACGTTGATGGGTTCTCGCCGTTCAAGACGGTCCTATCACCGCCGATCCTCAGTCGTAGCGTCATAGCTGACCCGCCTTCTCTACCGTTTCTAGTCGATCATCTGCTCTTAGAAGCTGACTACCATTTGAGAACGTCCGCAGCCAGGCGTAAGCGCATGTCGGACTGCGCCTGTCACGCCCAACGCTGTAGTCAACGCGTCAGCCTGTTTTCACAGGGGTTTAGACCCAGTGAGAACCCGTCTCACTGACACGCTTTACAACCCTGTGACACACTGCCCGTGAATACATGGTCGTCTCACGGGAGCAAGGGCGTGTGAGACTTCAAATGGGTCCAGGTAGGAGCGCCAGTGACGCCTATGCGCGCCCCATGTGTCGAACACAATCACTCGGGGATGAGCTTCTTTACCTCCGCCTCGGCGGTGTACGGCATGCTGTCACTCTCATACTTGCGCACGTTCGCAACTATGTCCTTGGCTCGCTGCACCCGATCCTTGCGCCATTGCGCGTCGGTAGGGAGCGATAAGGCATTGTATACTCGGAACAGGTAGTCGCGCTGGTTGATAATCCCGTAGTAGCTCTGATCGACGATCCACTTTTCGAAACCGAACGACTCATAGACATAGCCAGCCTTGGCGTTCCAGAACTTCGCAAGTCGGATCGTCGGCTTTATTTTATAAAGCTCGGCGTTGTTCTTCGCCGTAAGCGTCGCATTGAAATCGTTCGGATTAGTGTCACGCCACGCCGATGTACCGTTCGGGATTTGGTAGATGCCCGTCCGATATCCCTTGACGGCCGGAACAAGGTCAAACTTGATGTGGTTCAGCTCAAGAGTGATTGTCGGGCTCGTCTGCTTGATGGACGATGTCGAATAGTATTTCTCAACGAAGCGCTTCAACCGATCAAGGTAGGTCTGCGGCGTGTAGCCGCTATCCTTGAATACGATCATGTAATCTATGTCGGAGTGCTCATCCATTGCGCGGGGAAGGATAGTGCCTCGCGGCTGCGATCCGAACTTGAAGTGCTCACTCAGGTCGGTTCCAAAATGCGAGTTCAACCGGCTTTGCAGCGTCGCGATTGAGTTGCTGATCGAGCTGTTCTCGTCGCTCGACAACACCGCCTCACTCGCGCGCTTCTCAAGGTAGCTCAAAACCGACATTACCCGTTGCCCCTATCCGCTATGTGCTGCGCCTCACCCTCCTCGATGCCCGTGCGCGCCCGCTCGAAGTCCTTCCGCGATACCTGGGCGCTCGCCTGATTCAGCTCATTCCGGCGCTTGGTGATCTCATCCAGGTTCGCGACGGCTGCCGTATCGTCACATGCTACGTCCAGCTTGATCGTTCGTAGAACCCGCGCATCGTTGCGAAGGGTGAGATATTGGTCGCCGCTGCTCTTGTGCGAGGAAGCCCGCTCGGAGGGTTTCAGGAACGTCATCAACGCCGTCAGGATGGTGACGACCGACGACATGGCCCCGGCAATCTCGGGCTGGCCCTTAAAGAACGCGGTCCCCGCTAATGCGCTCAGGATCACGGATGGGACGCCAAGCCAAAGATGATACCGGCTCCAACGGACGCCAGCGTTGAACTGCGCCTTGCCCGAATGGATGCAATCTTCCTCGATGCGCGTCAGCTCGGCGCGGATCGTGCCTTTGGGATCGGATATGCCGCTCATGCCCGCGCCGCCTCGGCCGCGATATGCCCGGCGAACGTGGCGACGAACGTCTTCAAGCTGGTCAGCTCCGACATATGGCAGAACTCACCCGACGCTGCGGCCTCGCGCGTTGACGCGAGGATGGCCGCCGCGCCGTAGAGCTGCTCCTGAACGAGCCGCTGGCAAAGCACGTCGTAACGCTTGAGGTAGGATGCGCCCTGGAACGCCTCGAACACAGGAAAGTGTGGGGAACGATCCGACACCTTGCGCCGAGACGCTGGGGCATCCTCCACCATCATAAGCCACCCCACGAACGGCCGGGGCTGCTGCCCGAAAGCGCCTTCCCGGTAGGCCGTCCAAAGATCATGCGCGGTGCCGATCGCCTCCTCGGTGCGGTTGTTGAAGTTGTTACCGAACGACGGGCCTACCTGGCTTTTCAGCTCGATCGCGGCGACCAAGTGGCCCTTATGGATCACCAGCACGTCCCATAGCTTCGTCGGCCGGAAATAGCCCGGCAACGTCAGCACGGCGCGGCGCTGGTGAACATCGGCTCCTTGCAGCCCGTTCGCCTCCACAAGGTCGATTAGCAGGGCAAGGAACCCGTCCATGTTCTTGCCCGAGGTGACGCCCGCGCGCTCGCCCTGATCGGCTTTACCCGCCTCAATCTGCGCCTGCCGGGCCTTCTCGCGATTGCCCCAGAACGCCATCGTGGCCTCGCGGGCCTTCCGTTCGTAATCCGCTAGATCGAGCGCCATGCTATTCGCCGTTGCCTCCCAATGCCGCTCGCTCGGTCTCCGAAAGGCCGTATAGCTTGAACACCGCGCGGTTGCACGCCGCCACGTCCCGTCGCTCGGCCGCGTCGACCAGCTCGCGCTGTAGGACCGGCTGCACTTTCCCCCACTCAGGCAATCGGATGCGACGCAGATATTGCGCCTGGAAGCGGAGATAGCCGCCGCGCATCTGGGTCGAGTAGATCGCGACGAATAGGCGGGCGATGCCCGACAGCAGCACCGCCTCCAACGCACGGACATTCCAGGTGTCGGACGTGATGAAATAGAGATTGTGGTGGGGGTAGAGCTTGCCACCTTCGTAAACGACGTGCGCTTTGCCCTTGATGTCGGGGATAAGGAGCTTCGGCTTTGCCGCGATGGCGGGGTAGATGCGGTCGATCGTGCGATACCAGTTGGCGGGAGCCTTCTGGGCAACGTGGCGACGCGCGATCTGGTCGCGCCGCGCTTCTAGGTAGCGCCGGAGCTTCGGGAACGCTGCCAGCTTCACCAGCCCGCCATCGTCGCCGAATGGGTTGATGACACCGAACCCGCGCCATGCGACCTCGCCGCTATCTATGTCGCGGGTCATCACAAGCGGTAGCTTGCGGCTGGGCTCCACGTCCAGCTCGTCATGCCGGCCGATGAACGCCTTATCGGCCCCGGTCGCGACGCCAATGCCAACTTTGCATCCGGCGTCCTCGATCGCCGGAAACTCGCCCTCCAGCCGCCGCACAAGCGCGAGCTGATCAGACGACTCCAATATCCAGGGCTCCGCCCGCGCCATCACGCCGTGAAGCTCGCGTACGCCGCTCGCCGGGTCGGGGACGCGCTTGCCCGTGATCTGCGACGCCAGCGCACCAAGGATCACACAGTCTATGTCGGGGCGGTGTGCAATGCGGGTGCCGGCTGCTTTCTCGCGAGCGATGACGGTGATCGCGGGGTAGGCCACCACGTCGGCGTGAAAAGCCGGCGTGTTCACCATGTCCACGTAGCTTTTCAGGTGGAAGCCGCCCGCCACCAGTTCGCGAAGCGGCCCTCCATATCGGTTCTTCATCCACCGATCGGAGCATATGAACCCGCACTGACCGCCCTCCGCCAACAGGCTCAACGATCGTTCGATGAAGGGAACGTAAATGTCGGCGCGATCATAGATCGTCCGGTAGCGCGCGCGGTACTCGGCCATAAGCACGTCAGGGATCAACTCCTGGCGCACATAGGGTGGGTTGCCGACAACAACATCGAAGCGACCGTCCAGCTCGCTCAACAGGAAGTCGCCCTGGACAAGCCAACGATCGGCCAGCACCTCGGCTACGTCGTTGGACAATCCTTCTCGGATCAGCCGGTTCACGACACTGGCTGCGGTGCGCGCAAGCGACGGGCGATGCAGCTCCACGGCGCGAACGGCGTCGCCAAGGCTCGCGAGCGGATCGGGTCTCCCTGCGACGGCCCACGCTTCTAACAGTCGGTCGATTGCAGGTAGCAGGAAGTCGCCACGGCCGAACGACGGTTCCAGCAACCGCAGATCGTGCAGCGGGCGGTCGGCGGTATAGCCCGATAGGTCGAGTATGAAATCGACCACCTCGCGCCGGGTGAAGATCGCGCCTCGCTCCTCGATCCCTCCCTCGGCCATCGCGTCTACTGCGGCCGTGACGGGGCAAAGGCTCGGAAACGACGGTTGGCGTAGCGCCGGGATACTTGTCGCCGTCGCCACCAGATACGCCCTTCCCGCTGCTTCGCACCGCCCAACTTCGGTTTTGAGTAGGCGACATCGGGCCTTCGATCAACGAAGCAGATGCAACCCGTTGCAGCAACGCAAACGGGCGGTTTGGGTTTGAAGCGCGATTGTAAGCGACTGATCGAAGAAGGGGCGATATGGCTTCGGCTTACACCTAAACCCGCGTATTTCAGCCAAATCTAAGAGCTTCGGAAGCTTACAATCTAGCGTCGTACAGATGAGAAAGGTCCAGCTCATACGCCACGGCGTCGATAAGAGGCCGAAGGACGGCTGCTCGCGCGCCATCACCGTAGCTGTCGCTGACGCTTCCTCCACGTGACCAGCCGCCAAGCTCCTTCACCAGCGCATCGTCGGCACCCGGCACGCGCAACGCATCCCGGAAGTTGTGCCGGAAGGAATGGAAACCCACCTTGCGGTCGGGCTCTCCCGCGTTCAGCGATTTCCAAAAGCTCCCGTATCGCTTGGAAAACGTCGAGCTCGCATAGCCATCCGGTCCCGGCGGAACATCGTCGAACAAAAGTGTATCGTCGTCAGCGAGATTGGCGACGTGTGCGATCAGACCGCATCGGATCAACTCCCGATGCACGGGCACCACACGGTAGCTCGCCTTGGTTTTCACCGTCATGTCGCCGCCAATCAAAAACGCTGGCGCACCATCGGTGGCGCTTTGGATGTGCCATTTCGTGAGCTGCAAAATCTCGTTCATGCGCAACCCGCTGAACAAGGCTATTAACGGCAGCCAGAACCGGCTGCGCCGGGTGACGTTGCCCGGCATACGTTGGGAGAACCGCCGCTCGTCATCAACGCAACCCGTATAGAGCGGCGAGGAGAAGATCGCCGCAAGCTGGTCATCCGAGTAGCTGTTTCGCGCTTTCTCTCGCGCGCCCTTCTTTCCCCTCGGGCCGAGTTCGGGTGGAAAAGGATTGGTGGGGATCAGCCCGTCGCTTTTCGCGAACGCCAGCAGGTTGTTCAGCAGTCGGAGATACAATCCTTGTGTCTCGTAGCTCATACATGGCCCACGCTCGGCGTCGTTTAAGTCTGCGAGCGCCTCCAGCGAGACATCGCCGCCGTACCGCTTCGTCAAGTTCGGAGGAAGCCGGGCAATCACGTCGCGGAACGTTCTGCAATGAGCGCCCGTCACGTTCGTCAGATCGCAGTCCGGTCCAAAGTAGCGTTCGACAAGCGTCAACGCCGCCTTCTTTTTCAATCGCGTCTTCGGCGTAACAGCATCGTCGCGATCCACCTCGCTTTCCTCGAACGCCATCCGCACGACCTGCAAAAGGGCAGCAGCCGGTCGGCGGCTGTCGACGGGAAGGTACACCGCCGGGGTGTCGCGAAGCGACTGGAATAGCGCGTCGGTGATGCGGTCGCCGTAGTCACCCCGAACACGATCCAGCTCAACACGCCAGAGCTGCCCCAATGCGCGCCGAATGTAGCCGCGAAGGAGGCGGCTCGGCTCGCTTCCATACGGCGCGCGCCGCCCCTCTCGTCGCAATAGGAATACTTCCACGCCGAGCGCAGGGTCTTCTGTCCCCGCTGAACCATGGTCCAGCCCAGCAATGCGATCTTCCAACTCAATCTGCCATTGCTCGCGACGGTCGAGCGACATGCCATTTAGATCGGCACTCGCAAGGTCCAGCTCTGCAAACCCGGAACGAAAATACTCCACGGCGAACCTCTCGGCTTCACCGTTGGTCAGGAACGGAAGATCGGGATGGTCCGGGCGGACAGCTCGTCGCACAGTAGAGGCGATACCGGAAGGCGGGATCGGCGCTTTGGGACCGCTTTGAAAATATTCCATCAACGCCAATCGAGCAGCAGGCAGACGCTCAAGGGCAACCGAACGCTCCTTGGTGCGAAGAGAGACCGATTTCTCGTTCGGTACGGCGTCGCGAAGAAGGTGCTGCGGACAGCGCATACGGCACCGATAAACGGCTCCGCGACGCTCCAGATTTGGAACTTGCCCCACCTCGTTCATTCCTCGTGTGTAACACAATGGATGGAACAGCAGGCAAGAGAAAAGCCCGGATTTCCGCTATATCGCGGGTATCACAGGTATTCTTAGACGAATGGTGGAGCCGAGGGGGATCGAACCCCTGACCTCTGCAATGCCATTGCAGCGCTCTCCCAGCTGAGCTACGGCCCCCAAACCCTCATAGGGTGGCGGCCGCACTAGCCGGGCCGCCATGGCTTGGCAAGCGCGTAAACCGCCCGCCAGCAACCGAACCGGGCGCGCCCCGATCAGGCGCGCGCCCGGCCCTTATCTCAGTTCTCGTCCTCGTCGGTGGTCGCCTCGACACCCAGGTCGTCGTCGCCGCCCAGATCGACCTCGTCATCCGCGGAGGGCTCTTCGTCCTCACCGGTGATCGTGGCGATATCCTCTTCGTCGCCCGCCAGATCGCTGTCGGGTGCCTTGTTCTCCACCTTGGCCTGCTCGAAGGCGAGCGGCTGCTTGGATTTCAGGATCGGTTCGGGATCCCATGTGTTGCTGCAATTGATGCAGGTCACGGGGTCGCTCTTTAGGAGGTCGTAGAAACGCGTCGCGCATTTTGGGCACGTCCGTTTCGTGCCCCATTCCGGCTTGATCACGGCGTATACAGCCTTTCGGGATTGGGA
>DASVUT010000640.1:0-1772 GCA_036386955.1 Sphingomonas sp.
CGGTCGAGGTGCTGAAGCATATCGATGATGCGATGACCGCGACCTACGCGGCGCGCTCCGGTCGCCCGGCCGAGGAGTTCGCGGCGATGATTGCGGGCAAGGACGTCTATTTCCGCGGACAGGAGGCGATCGACGCCGGCCTCGCGGACACGCTGATGGCGCGCGAGGCGCAGATGCCCGTGTACGCCGCAGCCGACGAGTTCCCGAGCGACAAGGCGTCGCTCGATCGCTTTCTCGCAAAGCAGAGAATGCCGCGCAGCGCGCGCCGTGACCTGTTTCGCGCGATGGGCACGCCCAGCGCTGCCGACCCTGCCACGCTTCGCGCTGGCGATGACGCCGAGCCCTGGTTCGCCGGGCTCACAGCCCTCTCCGTCTGAAGGAACAGACATGATCAAGATGACCACCCTGCCCGGCACCGCCGCGCTGGGCCGGGGCCTCATCGCCGTGCGCGCCGAGGCCCAGCCCAAGAAGATTGCTTCGATCGACGACCTGAACGTCGCGTTCGAGGCGTTCAAGACCACGCACACCGCGCAGCTTGACGAGATCAAGGCCGGCAAGACCGACGTCGTCACGACCGACAAGCTGACCAAGATCGAGGCGGACGTCGACAAGCTGCAGGAGACGATCGAGGCGGTGAACCTCAAGGCCGCGCTCGGCGACGGCACGGACAGCGCCAAGCCGCGCGACCCCGAATACACCGGCCAGTTCCAGGCATACTTCAAGGGCGGCAGTCCGTCCGAGAAGATGACGGAGCTGCGCGCCGCAGCGACCAAGACGGACGGTGAGGGCGGCTTCCTCGCCCCGATCGAGTGGGACCGCACGATCAGCAAGCGGCAGAAGGTCATCTCGCCGATGCGCCAGAACAGTTCGGTGATCGCGATCAGCGGTGCCGGGTTCAAGAAGGTGTACTCGGACGGCGTGGTCGGAAGCGGCTGGGTCGGGGAAACCGCCGCGCGCCCGCAGACCACGACGCCCGGCATGACCTCGCTCGGCTTCTCGATCGGCGAGCTGTACGCGAACCCTGCCGCTTCGCAGGGGCTGATCGACGACGCCGAGATCGACATCGAGGCGTGGCTGGCCGAAGAGGTGTCGATGGAGTTCGACAAGCAGGAGGGCATCGCCTTCCTGTCGGGCGACGGCAGCAACAAGCCCGATGGCGTGCTGACCTACGTTACGGGCGGATCAAACGCCGCCAAGCACCCCTATGGTGCCATTCTCGCGCTCAACTCGGGCGCGGCGGCGGCGGTCACCAGCGACGCGCTGTTCGACCTGCAGGCGGACCTGCCGGCCGAGTTCCTGGCGAACGCCAAGTTCTTCATGAACCGCGGCTCGCAGGCGGCCTTCCGCAAGCTGAAGACCAGCGATGGTGCCTATCTGTGGCAGCCCAGCCTCGCGCTCGGCGTGCCGCCCACGCTGGCGGGCGAACCCGTCGTCGACATGCCTGGTATGCCAGCGGTCGGCGCGGGGAATATCGCGGCGCTCTATGGCGATATGATCGAGACCTATCAGGTCATTGATCGCATCGGCGTGCGCGTGCTGCGCGACCCCTACACCGCCAAGCCCTTTGTGCTGTTCTACACGACCAAGCGTGTCGGTGGCGGCGTGAAGAACCCCACGGCCATGCGGGCGCTCAAGATCGCCGCTGCGGCCTGACCCTGACGAGGCCGCCTATCGGGGCGGCCTCAACCCTTCGGGAGAACCACCATGACTGCCACAAAGAAGACGGTCGACACGACCGACATCGCTCCTTCGCACGTGCCCGGCGTTTCGGA
>DASVUT010000641.1:0-5142 GCA_036386955.1 Sphingomonas sp.
GGCGTCTCACCGCGCTCATGGCCATTCATGACAACGTGCCCCGCGTCTGGACCGAGGCGGAGTTGAGCCTACTGCGCGAGGTCACCGCACGCTCCTGGGCGCATGTCGAGCGGGTCGGTGCCATTGCCGAACTGCGCACCAGCGAGGCGCGGTTCCGGCTGATGGCCGATGCGGTGCCGCAGATCGTGTGGATCACCGACGCTCACGGGCGGGTCGAATTCTTCAACCGCCAATGGGCCGAGTATATCGGCACGCCCGATGTCCCCACCACCGCCGGAGACGTAACCGCAGGGCACGTCCATCCCGACGATGCCGACCGGACCATGACCAGTTTCGAGCAAGCGCGGCGAACAGGCGGCGTCTTCGAGGTCGAACATCGCATCCGCCGCAAGGACGGTGCGTATCGCTGGTTCCTAGTCCGGGCCGAGCCGTACCGCGACACTGCCACGGGCGACATCGTCTGCTGGTTTGGCGCATCGACCGACATCCACGATCACAAGCTGGCGGAGGAAGCTCTTCGCGATCTGAACGAGACGCTGGAAAGCCGCGTCGCCGAACTGGCGGCCGACCGCGACCGATTGTGGCGGCTGTCACGCGATCCGTTCGTGGTGTGCGACATGGAGGGACGCTGGCTCAGCGCCAGCCCGGCCTGGACGGAAATCCTGGGCTGGACCCAGGCCGAACTCGTCGGTCGCACGTCCGAATGGATGGAGCATTCGGACGATGCGGAACGGAGGCGCACGCAGATGACCGCGCTTGCGGCGGGCGAGGTGACGCGCACCTTCACCAACCGTTTCCGTGATCGCGCCGGCCACCATCACTGGTTTTCGTGGAGCGCCGTGGCCGAAGGCGACCGGCTCTTCTGCGTCGCCCGCGATGTCACCGCCGAAAAGGATCGCGAGACCGAACTCGCCGCCGCTCAGGAAGCTTTGCGGCAGAGTCAGAAGCTTGAAGCCATGGGGCAACTGACCGGCGGCGTCGCGCACGACTTCAACAACCTGCTCACCCCCATTGTCGGCTCGCTCGACATGCTGCAACGCAAGGGGCTCGGCGGCGAGCGCGAACAAAGGCTGATCGCCGGCGCCATCCAGTCCGCCGACCGTGCCAAGACTCTGGTCCAACGGCTGCTCGCCTTTGCCCGTCGCCAGCCGTTGCAACCCACCGCAGTCGATGTGGGCACCCTGGTTGCCGGCATGGCCGACCTGCTCGCGAGCACGACGGGGCCTCAAATCAAGCTGGTCGTCGACACCGCCGAAAACCTCCCGCCCGCCATGGCCGATCCAAACCAGCTTGAAATGGCGCTCCTCAACCTTGGCGTAAACGCCCGCGACGCCATGCCGGATGGCGGTACGCTTCGGATCAGCGCCAGCGTGGCGTCCGGCGGAAAGGATCATCGCGCGGGTCTGACGCCGGGGCGTTACCTCCTATTGTCCGTCGCTGATACCGGCGTTGGCATGGATGAGGCGACGGTGAGACGCGCGGTCGAACCCTTCTTCTCGACCAAGGGTGTGGGCAAGGGCACCGGCTTGGGGCTGTCGATGGTCCACGGGCTCGCATCCCAACTGGGCGGCGCGGTGACGATCCAGAGCCGTCCAGGCATCGGCACGAACGTCGAGCTCTGGCTGCCCGCCAGCGCCGAGCCCGTCCAATCGGCGGCACCCGCACAGGATGATGTGGACGTTCTGGCGGCCGTCGGCACCGTCCTTCTGGTGGATGACGAGGAACTGGTCCGGGCTAGCACCGCAGATATGCTGGGCGATCTCGGCTATGCCGTGGTGGAGGCCGGCTCGGCCGAAGAGGCGCTGCACCTGTTGCACAACGGGCTGTCGCCCGACCTCCTGATCACGGATCACCTGATGCCGGGGATGAACGGAACCGATCTCGCCGGCACCGTCCGAGCCGAGCGGCCGTCGATCAAGGTCCTGATCGTATCGGGCTACGCCGACACCGATGGAATTGCACCCGATCTACCGCGGCTGGTGAAGCCGTTCCGTTCCGCCGACCTGGCCGCCAGTTTAGCGGCGTGATCCGATTCGGCTCCACCTGGGCATGGTGGACAAAGCTTGACGACCGGGTCCGGGGTTGATGCAAAGTCGCCTTCTGCAGGCGGTGTTCGGCGGGCGGATCGGGGTGTTGGAGGAGTGGGGGCTTATCGATCCCTTGCTGCGGGCCGAGCGGTGCGGGGGCTGCCGACCGGCGGCGCATAACCGGCGCTACTTCGAAGGCATGGTGTGAATGGCGCGGGCGGGTGCGCCATGGCGGCACCTGCCCGACGAATACGGCAAGTGGAACAGCGTGTTCCTGCGATAGCGCCGCTGGGTGACGACCGGCATGTTCGACGTCATGCTGGAGAGGTCCGCCGAGGCGGTCGAGTGCGACACCAGCGCTACTCGCCGACAAGCCTGTCCTGAGCTTGTCGAAGGGGGTCATGACGCCGACACTATCCGTGACACGCTCGCACACGCCAATGTTATGGCGGTGATTACTACCAAAAGCCTCAATCGCACGCCGATCCCGCACGACCGTGCAAAGTACCGCTGGCGCAATCTCATCGATCGCTTGTGAATACCCTCTGTCCGGGACGCATAGCCGAGGCTGTCAGGCCTGCCCATCCATCGCTGACGATCGGCGTCAATCGGCCAAGTGACCTGCGCTTCGCCACGCCTGGGCGGCCTACCGCCGTTCATACTCCCCCTACGCTTACTCTAGTGTCCGAACGCAGATCAAATCCGGCCGAGGTCCAGGACTGGCCCGCGGCGCGCAGCAAACACGATCGTGACGGCTGGACTGACGTGGGAACTCGATAGCGGCAATCATCGTGATCAGCACGGCGAGCCCGCCCTTGGGTCGCAAGCGTGTTGCCGAAGCGCGCGATCGCCGTGTTTCCGCCCGCGAGCAGTTCGCCCATGACGCCGGAGCCGACGACGATGGCGATCAGCAGCGCTGTCCCGAGCGTCCCGGCGGCAAGCGATTACAACGTGAGCGCCGCCGCGACGTCTTGACCTGCCTCCATCTTCTCCCGTTGCCGCACATCCGCCTTCAGCGGCAGGAGAAAGCCGCTTGAGGCACGATGAGGAAAGAGCGACGTTCGCCAGCTCGTCTCGCCGATGGTCGCCGTGACACGGATAGAGCCAAAGCGGCTGGCGCAGCCACCCCAGCTTTGAACAGGCACCATTTCGGTCGAAATGGCCAGACTTGCCGCACGACTTCGCCACGGTGCAGCTCAGCCATAACGGCAGCCGGCGAGCATCGCCTCTGTCACTCTGACCGCGCTGCATCGAAACCAAGCGAGGCGAGGTAGTCGGCGTAGGTTCGGCCGGGCTCCATCACGAAGATGGCACCCGTGCTGGCGCAAGTCACAATCCGGTCGATGCGAAAAGCACGAAAAGCGCTCCGCAGCTCGCACCAGGCTGAGCACGTCCAGACGCGGCCCCAATAATCCGTCTGGAGCGGACGGATACGGCGCTCGGTCCATAAGCCGTCGGGACCGCGGTAGCCGATCTCGATGACGCGTCGTTCGGCCACTGCGGCGCAGTGCGCTGAGCTGCTCGCGAGGAGCCGCCGCGATGGACGCGTAGACGGCGATATCCTGCAGTGGGCGGAGCGCCTGCCGGTCCGATGGGAGAACCGCCGCGACTTTGCCAAGCAGCTGCTCGGCCGAAGTGGCGAGCTCGGTGTCGCCTGTCTGCCGCACGATCTCGACGCCTAGGTGTAGCGCCCGAAGCTCCTCGGGCGTCAGCTCATGGGCGGCAGGAAGATCGGCTCGCGCAACACGTAGCCGCCGCCGCGCTCGCCCTCGATCGGCACGCCCGACGCGACCAGCGTGTCGATGTCCCGGTAAACCGTGCGCAGGGAGACTTCGAGCCGCTCCGCGATGTCGCGGCCAAGCACCAGCCGTCCGCCGCGGAACAGCTGCAGGATTTCGAAGAGCCGGTCCGTCCGACGCATCTAACCAACCGACACCTTCAGCTCGGAATGGGTGATCCTGACGCTTTGACCGTCGATAGCGCGCACGAAAGGGCGTGCACGCTCGTCTAGGCCGATCTCGGCCGCAGCCGACTTGGCGTCGGCCATGCTCGCCCACTCTACATGTTCGGTCCAGGCCCCATTATCCTGGCACGACAATCGGCGGCGCACGAAGCCCGGGTGTGCAGTCATGAACGCGGTCGCCTGCTCGGCTGCTTCCAGGAACTGCTTCTCGGACACGCCGTCCACCAGACAGAAGGTGACAGTCTCGATCACATGCCTGCTCACTGTCTTGATCCTCGCTCTGTTGAAGAGCGCGACTCTAAGCACACCCAACTGACAGCACCCTATCAGCTGTCCGCGCAGCGATCTTGGAGGCCAAGACATACGGCCAAACCAATGCTGCTGTGGAGAGATCATGTTGGTCGCCCCGCTAGTCAACTGCCGGCGCGGCTTATGCGCCCGGACAGATGTTCGAAGGTCTCGACGCGCTAAGCCCGCATGTCCGCGCGATCCTGAGCTTCATGAATCAAGCGATCCGACCTTCACCGCCGCTCGATCCACGAGTTTCGCGGGTCGTGACACCGCGACAGCCGTGATGACGTCGGCCAAAGCCGTTGCCGAGAAGGCTGAGCCCTTCTCCACAACCTACCATCAACAGGGTCGGATGGAGTCTGAGGCCCGCTCTTCCCGAGCTATCGCCAGCAATCGCCAACGGAATTCAAGATAGCGCGCGCCTGCGCCGCCGATTACCGCCGATCATACTCCTCCTCATTCCCACTCGATCGTACCCGGAGGCTTTGAGGTATAGTCATAGGTCACGCGGTTGATCCCGCGGACTTCGTTGATGATCCGGGTGGTCACCCTGGACAGGAAGTCGCCCGGGAACGCGAAAGCCTGCGCGGTCATGCCATCCACCGACGTCACCGCGCGCAGTGCGAGCACCGAGTCGTAGGTCCGCCCGTCCCCCATCACGCCGACCGAACGCACCGGCAGCAGCACCGCGAATGCTTGCCAGATGGCGTCATACAGTCCTGCCGCGCGGATCTCTTCGAGATAGATCGCATCCGCCTTGCGCAGGATGTCGCACCGCTCGCGCGTCACCTCGCCGGGGATGCGGATCGCGAGGCCTGGCCCGGGGAATGGATGGCGGCTCACGAACGCGTCCGGCAGACC
>DASVUT010000642.1:0-4651 GCA_036386955.1 Sphingomonas sp.
TGGCCGGCGCGAACCCACTGACCCTCCTCAACCAGGACGCGCGTAACCATGCCACCCTCGCCGGCAATACCGACGGGCAGATCGCGCCGCTCGCCAAGCGTGCCGGTCGCGGAAATGGTGCGGGAAACCTGCTGGCGGCCCGCCGCGACATGCCCGTGGGAGTCGCCGGCGAAGGCGGAATGATCTCGCAGGTCCTGGTCGAGCCGGGCCAGTGGGTCGGCGCCGGCCAGACGCTGGCTGTCATTGAACGCTCGGTTCAGTCGCAGGAAGCGCAGCAGCTTGCCGCAAGCATTGAAGTCGCTCGCGCCGATGCGCGGCTCGCCCAGCAGGAACTTCAGCGCGCGCAGTCGCTTGTGGCGCGCGGCTTCGTGTCCAAGGCCGATGTCGAGCGCCGCACCGCCACCCGCGACGCCGCCAACGCCCGAGTCCGGGTCGCGGAAGCGCAGCTGGGCGCCTCCCGCGCCCGAATCGGCCGCCTCGACATCCGCGCGCCTGCCGCCGGCCTTGTCCTCGACCGCAATGTCGAACCCGGCCAGGTGGTCAGCGGCGGCTCCGGGCCGCTCTTCCGAATCGCTCAGGGCGGGCTGATGGAGCTCGTCGCGCGGCTGCCGCAGACCGACCTTTCCACTCTTTCGGTGGGCGTGCCGGTCACGGTGACTCCGGTTGGATCGCTGCAAGCCTATCAGGGTTCGGTGTGGCAGATTTCGCCGATCATCGATCCGCAAACCCGTCAAGGCGAGGCCCGAATCGCCATCCCATACAACCGCGAATTGCGGCCCGGCGGCTTCGCTTCGGCGTCGATCAGGGCCGGCGCCTCGGTGGCGCCCCTGCTTCCCGAATCGGCGGTTCTGACCGACGATGCCGGAACCTACGTGCTGATCGTGGCCCAGGACAACACCGTCCAGCGCCGCGCCGTCCGCACCGGATCGGTGACCGACAAGGGCGTGGTGATCGCGGAAGGGCTCGAGGGCAACGAGCGGGTCGTCCAGTCGGCCGGCGCGTTCCTTAATCCGGGCGAGAAGGTCCGTCCCCAGCGGGCGGCGGCGGCGCGCTAGGCCACAGGCCGATTTGGAGTTGATGAACCATGCGTAACATCTCGAGCTGGGCCATCCGGAACCCGGTCATCCCGATCGTTCTGTTCACCTTCCTGCTCGCCATGGGGCTGTTCGCCTTCATGCGCATGGACATCAACCTCAATCCGGACGTCACCTCGCCGGCGGCGAACGTCTCGATCAGCCAGCCCGGCGCGGCCCCGCCCGAGCTCGAAATCCAAATCACCCGCCGAGTCGAAGCGGCGGTACGCGGCATCAACGGCGTCAACGAGATCAACTCGTCGATCCGCGAGGGCAACAGCAACACCTTCATTTCGTTCGAGATCGGCACCCCGGTCGACCGCGCCGTCTCCGACGTGCGCGACGCAATCGCCCGCATCCGCGGTGACCTGCCCGAGGGCATTTTGGAGCCGCAGGTCGAGCGCGTCGACTTCACGGACGAGCCGATCGGCTATTTCTCCGCCGAAAGCACCGACATGACGGTGGAGCAGCTCAGCTGGTTCATCGACGACACGCTGAACCGCCGCCTGATGGGCATCGAAGGCGTTTCGGTGGTCAGCCGCACCGGCGGCGTCAGCCGCGAGATCAAGATCGAACTCGATCCGGTGCGCATGCAGGCGCAGGGCGTCACCGCCTCGCAGATCAACCAACAGCTGCGCCAGGTGAACCTCAACGCCGCCGGCGGCCGCGCGGAAATCGCCGGCTCCGAGCAATCGGTGCGCGTCGTCGGCAGCGCGCTCACCGCCCATGCCTTGGGAGAAAGCCAGATCTCGGTCGGCGGCCGCACCATCCGGCTGAACTCGATCGCCCGTGTCCGGGACCAGTGGGCCGAGCAGAACAGCTACGGCATCCAGAACGGCCGCCAGGTCGTCAGCTTCATGATCCAGAAGGCCAAAGGCTATTCGGACGTCACCGTCTACCACGAGGTGCGCAAGGCGCTCGACGAGCTCCAGACGGAGGACAAGCGCGTCCGCTACACCCTGCTGTTCACCCCCGTAAAATATATCGAGATGCAGTATGAATCGTCGATGCGGGCGCTGGTCGAAGGCGCGCTGCTGGCGGTTGTGGTCGTCTTCTTGTTCCTGCGCGACTGGCGCGCGACCCTGATTTCGGCCATCGCCATTCCGCTGTCCGCGATCCCGGCCTTCTGGTTCATGGACATGATGGGCTTCACGCTCAACATGGTGACCTTGCTGTCGTTGAGCCTGGTCGCCGGCGTGCTGGTCGACGACGCCATCGTGGAAATCGAGAACATCGTCAGACATATGCGGATGGGCAAATCCGCCTATCAGGCGTCCATCGAAGCGGCCGACGAAATCGGCCTTCCGGTGGTTGCAACCACCTTCTCCATCGTTGCGGTGTTCCTGCCCGTCGCGATGATGAGCGGGATCATCGGCCAGTTCTTTATCAGCTTCGGCCTCACCATCGTGATCTCTGTCCTGATCAGCCTGGCCGTTGCCCGCATGATCACGCCGATGATCGCCGCTTACTTCCTCAAGTCCCATGGCGAGGCGAAGCACGGCGAAGGCTGGGTGATGGACAAATATGTCGCCCTGCTCCGCTGGACGCTGCGCAACCGCTGGAAAACCGTCGCGGTCGGCGCCTTGGCGTTTGTCGCGACCATCTTCGCCTTCGCAACCCTGCCTTTCACCTTTCAGCCCAACACCGACGACGATACCGTTCAGGTCTCGGCGGAACTGCCGCCGGGCTCGACCCTAGAGCAGACGCGGGTGGTGGCGGATCGCGCCGCGGCGATCCTGCTGAAGCAGCCCGATGTCGCCTCCGCCTTCGAATCTGTGCGCGCCGGCAACGGCACCATCTACATTTCCTTGAAGGATCGCGACGGCGGGCGCGAGCGTACCAGCACCGAATTCCAGCGCGAAGTCGGCCCGCTGCTGCAAGGCATTCCCGATGCGCGCGTCGGCTTCCGCAACTCGCAGCGTGTCGGCGGCCGCGACGTCTCGGTGCTCCTCGCCGGCTCCGATCCGGCGAAGCTCAACGCTGCCGCGCTGCAGCTGGTTGAACAAATGCGCAAACGGCCGGAGCTCAAGGCGCCGCGCATCGCAGGCGACCTTCGCCGCCCCGAAATCACCATCAAGCCGCGCCGCGACCTGATGGCCGACATGGGCGTGACCACGGCGGCGATGAGCCAGGCGATCCGAGTCGCGACGCAGGGTGAGATCGACCAGGCGAGCGCCCGCTTCTCCCTGTCGGACCGGCAGGTGCCGATCCGCGTCGCGGTCAGCGAAGGCTCCCGTCAGAACCTGTCGACGATCGAGAACATGCCGGTCTCGACCTCCAGCGGCGGGACCGTTCCTCTGAAGGTGCTCGCCGACATCAGCTTCGGCGCCGGGCCCTCGGTGATCCAGCGCATCAACCAGCAGCGCCGCGTCATGGTCGGTGCCGATCTGGCGCCGGGCGTGGTCGACGGCGAAACCATCGTCAACCAGCTGCCGATCATGCAGAACCTGCCCGAAGGCGTGGAGCGTGCCCGCTCCGGCCAGCAGCGCGAGGAAGCGATGCTTGTGTCCGAGTTCCTCGGCGCCCTTGTCTCCGGCACCTTCCTGGTCTTCGCGGTGCTGGTGCTGCTCTACAAGCGCCTGATGGCGCCGTTCGTGAACATGGGTTCGCTGCTGCTCGCTCCGCTTGGCGGCGCGATTGCGCTCCACATTGCGGGTCATGCGGTGTCGATGCCGGTGATGATCGGCATCCTGATGCTGTTCGGCATCGTCGCCAAGAACTCGATCCTGCTGCTCGATTTCACCATCGAGGAGATGGCGAAGGGCGTGGACAAGGATGAGGCGATCGTCGATGCGGGACACATGCGCGCCCAGCCGATTGTCATGACGACGATGGCGATGGTCGCGGGCATGGTGCCGACCGCTTTGTCGCTGGAGGGCGATGCAAGCTGGCGCGCGCCGATGGCGGTGGTGGTGATCGGCGGCCTGCTGTTGTCGACCTTGCTGACGCTGGTGCTGGTGCCCGCCTCCTCGCGCAACGGCGCAGCGCCTTCCGGCGTCCGCCAGATGCGGATCATCGCCACCGGCATGCTGCTCGCGATGGCGGCGATCTTCATCGCAAGCAGCCGCCTCGACGATGTTCACCCCGCCTGGGGCTTTGTCCGCGCCTTTGCCGAAGCCGCGATGGTCGGCGGCCTCGCCGACTGGTTCGCGGTAACCGCCTTGTTCCGCCACCCGCTCGGCCTGCCGATCCCCCACACCGCGATCATTCCGCGCAACCAGGACCGGATCGGCGACACCCTCGCCCAGTTTCTGCGCGACAATTTCCTCACCCCTTCGGTGGTCGCGCGGCGGATGCGGACCGTCGACGTCGCCGGCGCGATCGGACGCTTCCTGGTCAGCCCCCCGGGCGAGGGGCGGCTGCGCGAAGGCGCGTCGCGGCTGGTCGCGGACCTGCTCGAATCGCTCGATCAGGAGCGGCTCGGCGGAATGGTGAAAGGCGCGGTGGCGACCCGGATGCGCTCGCTCGAAGTCTCGCCGCTGCTTGGGCAGACGCTCGACAGCGCGATCACGACCGAGCGCCACGTGCCAATGCTCGACGGCATCGTCACCTGGGCCGGGCGGACGCTCGACGCGAAC
>DASVUT010000643.1:0-3339 GCA_036386955.1 Sphingomonas sp.
CAGGTGGGTTCAGAACCGAACAGCCCGGCGACACGCGACCGTTCGCCACCTGGAGCCCCGGCGGCGATCCCGTGTTCGACCATTATGCCGACACCTCCTACATCCCGTATATCAACGGCGCGGGGGCTGGATGTTTCGGTCGGCCCTGATCGCCGCCCTGGCCGGCGTGCTCGTGCTGCCGCCCGCCTGTTCGCCCCCTGCCCCCCGGAAGGAATCGTCGATGTCGTCGCTTGCTGAGGCCAACCGGCTGGTGATGGAGGTGGAGGCGCTGCGCGGCATGCCCGCGGCGCCGCTGGGGGCCGATGGGCAGATCGCGTTCGGCACGATGATGTTCAAATACTTGCCCGACCGGAATCAGGTGATCGCCGCGATTCTGGTCGCGCATGACCCGACGTGGAACCGGATCAGCCCCGCCTTCGCGACCAATTACCGGCGCGCTCGTGCCGCCCTGTCGGAGCCCGCCATCGGCGGCCGGTTCGATACGGGCGGCGGGGCGTGGATGTTCGAGGAAGCGACGGGCAAGACCTATCTTTATGCTGCGGCACCCGCCGATATCGGCGCGGCGGCCCTGAACGCGCAGATCGAACGCATGGCGCGGCTGGTGCCGGCATGGGAGACGCGGTGGCTCGCGGAGGTCGCGCGGATCGCGCACGGAAAGCGACCGGCGCCGACGCGCGCGGTGACGCTGGACGATGACCCATATGCGGGGCAGCTCTGACGCGGGAGTACGGCGTCGCCGGCGGCGGGCCGTCAGTCCTTCGACCCCGCCGTCCAGCGCAGGCCCCAGCCGAACGCTTCGTCGAGCTTGCGCTGGCCCGTGTGGTAATCGACCAGGCGGGTGGCGGTGAAGGCACCGGCGACGTTTTCGAGCATGGCGACGGCGCATAGGCGACGGTCGTTGCGGCCCTCCGTCATGCGGACCTCGATCGTGGGCTGGCCGGGAAGCTGGACGGTGACCACGCCGTCGGTGGCCTGCCAGTTCGGCGCGCCTTCGTAGATCATCGCGAAGACAAGCACGCGGCGGATCTTGCCCCAATGCGCCGCGCTGACGCGCATCGTCTCCCCGCTCGCGAGGTCGCCCGACCGGTCGTCGCCCGACAAGGCGATCCAGGGTTCCTGCGTCAGCGAACCGAAGGTGCCGCCGAGCGCCTGGACGACGCTCTTCCACCCGTCCGCCAGTTCGAACAGGCAGCCGAGATCGAGATCGACCGCGCCCACGCCCTTGCCGCGCGACCAGTTGAGATTGACGACGATGTCGCCGGTCGGCTTGTCGAGGCTGATCGTCTGGCGTGGCTTGTCCAGCGTGACCTTGGTCAGGCGGACGGGAGCCGGAGGAGGTGGTGGTGGCGGCGGTGGCGGGAGCGTGATCGGCGGCAGGGGAGGACCATCGGCGACGTCGATGCCGAACGACCGGGCGAGCGGTGCAAGGCCGCCGTTGAAGCCTTGCCCGACGGCGCGGAACTTCCACGCATTCTGGCGGCGATAGAGCTCGCCGAAGATCATCGCGGCCTCGGTCGCGCCGGTCAGAAGCGGCGCGAAACGCAGCGTCTCGCCCGCCGCGACCTCGATATACGCGCCTGCCAGCAGCGCAAGCGTCTGACGCCGGACGACCGCTTCGTCGATGGTGGCGCAGAACACGATGCGTTCCACCGCCGGCGGGACGCGGGCCAGCGCGACGGTGAAGACGCCGTCGGCGAGCGTGATCGCCCCCGCCCCGCCGGTCGGCTGATTATAGAACACCATGTCGGCGTCGCCACCAACCTTGCCGTCCGCGCCCAGCAGATAGGCGGACACATCGATCTCCACCCCCGCCACGCGCGGCAGGGATAGCGTCACGCGCGCGGTATCGCCGGTCAGGGGGGCATTTGCCCCTTGCTGCAGGTTCACCGATCGGTCCTCACAGTGCCGCGGTGATCTGTCCCATCATGTCGTGGAAGGTGCGGCCGGTGGTCTTCTCCCCCAGCGCCTTCATCTCCCATGCGTCGCCGCGCTTGACGATCTGCGCCATGACCTGACCGGTGTGGCTGCCGGCACCCGACAGGTCGTAGCGGGCGAGCTCCTTGCCGTTGGTCGCATCGACGACGCGGCAATACGCGTTGTCGATGCGGTCGAACGTATCGCCGCGAAAGCTACTGACGGTGAACACGAGGGCGGTGACCTGGGGCGGGAGGCGCGACAGGTCGACGGTGATCGTCTCGTCATCGCCCTCGCCCTCGCCGGTCAAATTGTCGCCGGAATGGGTGATGCTGCCGTCCTTGCTGCTCAACTGGCGGAACCAGACCTGGTCGATCATGGTGCGCGACGCGTCGAAGAGCAGGCACGAGGCGTCGAGATCGATGTCCCCGCCGCCGCCGCCGCCCAGAAAGCCCATCAGGCCCTTCTTCTTGCGGACGTCCCAGCCGAGACCCATCGTGACCCGCGTCAGCGTACCGCCGCCCGACTTTTCCAGGCGTACCGCCTGACCCTTTTGCAGACTGACCATGGGTGCTCTCCTGTTGTGCGCCCGTGCTAGCCGAGGCGCGTGGGCGTGGGCAATCGCTATCGCGCGGCGATCAGGGCGGCGAGTGTGCGGGCGGGGTCGCCCAAGTCGATCGCGCCGGGGACGGCGGCGACCCACGCCTCGCCCGAGGGGCGCGGCACGTCGTCGGGTGTGGCGAGGCCGAGTTCGATCGCGACCCACCACCAGGGGAGCACCGCGCCCACGAACAGCGTGTGGAGGCACGCGCCCGCCATGCGCGGGTTCACCTCGATCAGGCGGGGTTGCCCGGCGGCGTCCTCGATCATCTGGACGTTGACGATGCCGTGCAGGTCGAACGCGGCGGCGGTGGCGGTGGCGAGGTCGATCGCGGGACCGTCCGTTACCACATGCTGGCTGACGCGGCCCTTGATGCGGGCCACGGCGGCCAGCGTGCGGCCGTGGTGCGCGAGCAGATCGACGCTGGTCTCGGTGCCGGGCAGATGCTCCATCACCAGGAGTTCGGCACCAGGCGTCGCATCGAGGGCGGCGGCCATGGTGGCGGGCGGCAGGATGCGGGCGTCAGGGTGCATCAACGCGGCAAAGAGGGGGGTGTCGGCAAGCCGCCAATAGCCGGCGCCGAACACGCCGCACGGTGGCTTCACGCACGCGTCCAGGCCGGCGGCGGCGAGGTTCGCGACGGCGGCGTGGAGACCCGCGCCGTCCCTCACCAGCATTGTGCGCGCGACGGGGAGGCCATGCGCTGCGGCGGCGGCGGTGAAGGCGGCCTTGTCCTCGATGGCCGCCAGCCGATCGGCGGGAGCGGCGAGCGCCACGCGCGTGCCCCGTGCAGCGAAGCGATCCGCGGCGGCGGCGATGGCGTC
>DASVUT010000644.1:0-4091 GCA_036386955.1 Sphingomonas sp.
TCAGCGTCGCGAGCGAAGCCTGCGATCGCTGTATTGCTGCTCGGACGGCGTGCGTGGTCGTGGCGCTCCCGTGACGAACCTGTCCCATACGGCTTCCTTCCATCCCAACGAAAGGATCGCACCATCAAACCGTGGGATCAAACAAGCTTCAGGATATGCTGAAATGGAGGGAGTCGACGCCGATCTCCCCCGCTTGACGAAGCCGTTTCGCAACGCCGACCTGATCGCGAAGCTGACTGAAATGGAGACGGCAGGCTCATCAGGCGGCTGCTTGAACAAACGTCCGCGCAGTCCACCTTGATCCAGAAAAGCGGCCGTTTCCCTATCCTGCTGACTCTCCGGCGTGGCCGAAAGCGCCCGTCGACGACGATGAATAAACGTCCGATACTGGGAAGCGGCCGATTGCGTCGGAACGTCTGGTTCTGGGTCTCATGGCTGCGCTGGTCACGCCTGTGATCACCACCTCGCGCGCGCCGCGCTACCCCGGCCTGCATATCGCGGCGGTAAGCTCAGTAGCACGTAGGCTGATGATCCGAGGGCAAACCTCGCCGATCACCCAGTGATCGTTCAACGGCAGTGGCAGTTGTCGGGAGGAAGTGCGTTGCCTCCCTGCCGCTGTTGGGGCACTGATTTTGTGCCTGATTGCAGTGGGGCGCGGCGGGCGCTGGGGGAAACGAGATGGCTTCTAAACGCGGCGTTGCCGGCATGGCTGCCTTTCTGCTGCTAGGTGGATGCGGTGGTGGCGGGGGTGGTGGCATCGGGGTCACGCCAGCACCACCATCGAGCGGCGGTGGGGGCAGCGGCGGGACGCCTGCACCCACACCCACACCGATGGCCGTCAACACCCTCATCTCCGATTTGCAGGCGAACCAAACCTTCACCAGCGATGCAACATCGACGCAGGCGGTGTTGCGCACGGCCAACGGCGTCGTCGACAGCACCGGGCAGACGCGTTCCGCGGTGCAGGTCAGTTATGATGCTGCAACTCGGAGCTACACCGTGGCTACCGACGGCCGCAGCCAGACGTTTGCGCCAGCGGAACGTCGTGCCGATCGGATTTCAGGCGAGGCAAGCTTCGCCAAGCTCGGCAGCACGAACGATTATCTGACGCTGGTAACGACTCCATACTACGGTAGCGGAACGGCCAACCGCTACGTCGGTCTCGGCTATTGGCAGCGCAATTCAACCGCGAACGGCGTTCAGAATACGCTGTTCACGACATTTGCCTATGGCCTCGCGACTGTGTCCGGCGTCGTACCGCGCACGGGAAGCGCGCATTGGACGACTGATATTTTCGGCCTGCTGACGACGCCAGGTCAGGAGTTGCGAACCGTCCAAGGTCGAGGCGACTTCGATATCGATTTCGCCGGCGCTGTCTTCACGGGGTTCGCCAATCTCGACGAGTTCGATTTCATCACGGGCGGTGGCCGGGTGGGCAGCTTGCGCTTCCGCGCGGGAGGCCAGCTGGGCAGCGGCAACGGCTTTTCAGGCAACATGAGCTATGCCAGCGGCCGTGTCGGCACGCTGGGCGGGACGATCAGCGGACAGTTCTACGGTCCCGGTGCCGAAGAGATCGGTGCATCGTTCCAGGCATCAGGTGGCGGCACTGGTAGCGTGCTGAATGGTGCCCTAACCGGTCAGCGGACGACATCCGTCGGCAGCGCAGCGAACCTTTCCCTAGTAAACGTCCAATCGACCGAACGCCTGTTCGGCACATACTCAGGGACTTTCGTTCAAGCGCGAGAAGGGCAGACCGGCTTTTCGCAGGTTAATGCGCTGACCGGCGACGCGCAGGTTACAATTGCCCCTACTGGGCCTGGCGCCGTATCGCTCGACAATGGTGCCTATACGCCTGTCGATGGCGATCGCGTGGCCGATGGTCGGGCCAACTACATCATCTATCGCGGGCAGGCCGCGGGCACGACTCCCGGCCCTGTAGAGGTCGCCTTCTATAGACCAGGTAGCGCCAACTCCGAGATTGCGTTGACGTATCTCAGCTTTGCTACCTGGACACGGACTACACCGGACATGGCCAACGGACAGCGGATCTCCAACACGACACGGCGTCACATCCTGTATGGCATCACGACCCCGCGCGAACTTCTCGTCGGCCGCACGGGAACGGGCAGCTATGACGGGATTGTCGTCGCATCGGGCGCCAGCCGCAACGGGACGACCTATGACGTTGGTGGAACATCGCATTTCGACGTGGACTTCTCCTCGGCGCGCTACACCGGCGCGCTCGCGCTGTCAGGGACCGCGTCGGACGGCACGCGGCGCGACTTTGGCAACTTCGCGTTCGGTAGCACCATCAACGAGGGCGTCATGGTGCAGTCTTCGTTCGACGGGGGCAGGAACGCCGATCCATTCAACACCATCAGCCCCGCCTTCTATGGCCCCGACGGGCAGGAGATTGGCGCGACCTTCCGCATGACGGTTGGTAATCCGCTCGACGCTGCCAGCGTCGCGATCGGCGGGATCACTGTCGCCAAGCGGCGGTGATCCCGCTTTGGGCGACAGCGGCGCTCGCCGCGACATGCCTCTCCATAGCTCCGGCGGCCGGGCAGGCGTTGGCGGAGCCGCGCCAGCCAGAGAAGAGCATCAGGACGCGTTTGGACGCGGCGGGCATGTTCGATGCGGCGCGCGCCGCCGAAAGCGCCGGCCGGCCCGAGGATGCACTCGTGCTGCTGGTCGCACTAGCCGCAGACCCGGATGCAGAGATCCGCGCGGAGGCCCTGTTCCGGCGCGCGATGTTACTTGATGCGTTGGGGCGGAGCGACGAGGCGGCGGTGACGCTACGTCGGTTGATCGACGAGAAGCCGAATGTGCCGCAGGTGCGGCTCGAACTCGCACGGGTTCTTGCCCGACGCGGAGACGAGGCCGGTGCCCGTCGTGAGCTCCGTCAGGCGCAGGCGGGTATGTTGCCGCCCGATGTTGCTGCAGTAATCGACCAGTTTGCCGCAGCGCTGCGTAGCCAGCGGCCGTTCGGCGGGTCGCTCCAGGTGGCGCTGGCGCCCGATAGCAACGTCAACCGCGCGACTGACGCGCGCACACTCGACACGATCATTGCACCGCTGACCTTATCGCGCGCGGCGCGGGCGCAATCTGGACTGGGGCTGCGGGGGAGCGGCACCGCGTTCGCGCGCATTGGGCTTTCCGACACGCTGTCACTGCTGCCGCGACTTTCGGGCTCGGCGAGTCTGTATCGGCGAGCGGCGTTCGATGATGTGTCCGCTTCCGCGCTTTTGGGACTTGAATGGGTCAGCGGCCGCGATCGCGTGACGCCCGCAGTCGGGCCTGGCCGGAGATGGTATGGGGGTAGGCCATACGCAGATACCCGTACGATCGCACTGGATTGGCTGCATCCGATGGGCCGCCGCGCGCAGCTGTCTCTATCGGGCAGTGCGGCTTCGGTGCGGTATCGGAACAATCCGTTGCAGACGGGCGGATTGTTCGACCTGTCTGCCACCGTAGAACGCGCTTTGTCGCCACGCGCGGGTGTAGGGGTGACCATCGGGGGAACGCGGCAGACAGCTCGTGATCCCGGCTACTCCACGACCGCCGTCCAGATCGGTGCCAGCGGGTGGCGCGATCTGGGGAGAACGACGGTGTTTGCCAGCGCCGCTGTTCGCCGGACTAAAGGCGACGAACGCCTGTTTATTTTCGCCGACCGCCGCCGCGAATGGCTGGTCCAAGCCAATGTTGGCGTCACGTTGCGCACGCTGACGTGGCACGGGTTCGCACCATTGTTGAGGGCCACACATGAACACAACGCGTCGAGCGTCGGTCTGTTCGACTATCGACGAACGGCCTTTGAAGTGGGGGTCGTCCGGGCGTTCTGATTGAGTAGTTCAATCGGCGGATATGGCCGTCTCGCATGTGGAAGAGAACTCCAACTTCTACAGCGAGACTGCGCAGAGCCGTTTGGCGCAGATCGAAATCTCGACGGTTCAATCCCCCTGACAAAGGCTGCCGTTCCGACCTGAACCAGTGTCCGAAGCTGGGTAGCGGCGGATCAGGTGCCAACGTTCGGTTCTGGGTCGGGGCAGTCTGTTCAAACGTGCGTGCGCCTATCTCCAACATGCAGCCGC
>DASVUT010000645.1:0-5108 GCA_036386955.1 Sphingomonas sp.
CTTGCCCGACATCGCCTTCATCGCGCCCAGGAAACAGGCCGAATAGCCCGCCGCGAACAGCTTTTCGGGGTTGGCGCCGACGCCGCCGGGGCCGCCCATCTCCTTGGGCACGACCAGCTTCACGTCGACCGACCCGTCGTCCGATCGCGACGATCCGTCCCGGCCGCCCGTGGCGGTGGCGCTGGTCTTGTAGATCACGGTGACGGACATGGCAGAACCTCCTTGGTTGATCACCGCGATGTAGCCCGCCCGCCGCGCACGTCCAGTCAGTTGAGACCGCCGCCCAGCGTCCGGTACAAGGTGACGAGGTTCGTCGCCCGCGCCGCCCGCGTCGCCACTAGGTCCTGTTCGGCGGCATAGGCCGTGCGCTGCGCATCGAGCGAGGTCAGGAACGAATCGACCCCGGCGCGGTAGCGCGCGTCGGACAGCCTGGCCGCGACCCGCGCGGCTTCCGCCCGCGCGGTCCGCGCCGCCAGCTGTTCGGCCATCGTCCCGCGCGTCGCCAGCGCATCGGCGACCTCGCGAAACGCCACCTGCAGCGTGCGTTCGTAGGTCGCGACCGCGCCCTGCTGCGCCGCCCGCGTCGCACGGATGTTCGCCTGGCCGCGCCCGAAGGCGAAGATGGGCACGGAAACGTTCGGCGCGACGTTATAGGTGTCCGAATTCGCCCCGAACAATCCCGACAGCGCGGTGGAGATCGTCCCCAGCGTCGCCGTCAGCGATATGGTCGGGAACAGCGCCGCCCGCGCCGCGCCGATATTGGCTGCCTGCGCCGCCAGCTGCCGTTCTGACTGAAGCACGTCGGGTCGGCGCAACAGCACGTCCGACGACAGGTTCGCCGGCAGATCGGACAAGGTCGCATCGCCCGTGCCGAGCCCGGCCGGCAATTGTTCGGTCGGGACGGTGGTACCCGCCAGCAGGTTGATCGCATTCTGGTCCTGCGCGATGCGCGCGGTCAGCGTCGCGATGTCGTTGCGCGCGGCCTGGAAATTGGTCTCGGCCTGCCGCACCTCCAGCTCGGACGACACGCCGATGCGGAACTGCGCCTGGGTCAGCCGCAGCGATTCGGCGAAACTCGTCTGCGTCCGGCGCGCGAGTTGCAGCGATTCCTGGTCGGCCGCCATGGTGAGCCAGGCATTGGCGATCTCGCCGATCAGCGAAATACGCGCCGCGCGCTGCGCTTCCTCGGTCGCGAAATATTGTTCCAGCGCGGCGCGGCTCTGGTTGCGCAGCCGCCCGAACAGATCGATCTCGAACGCCGAGGTGCCGATGTTCGCCTGATAGATTTCGATATCGCTGCTGGTGGCCCCTGCGGCACCACCCGCACCCGCGCCGCCCGCACCGACCCCACCGGCACCCGCGCCAGGGGCGCCGCCGCCAAAGCCGAAGGGATTGTTGGTGAAGGTCGCCCCGCCATTGGCGGTGATCGCCGGCAACAGGAACGTCCGCTGCACGCGGTACTGCGCGCGCGCCTGCAGCACGTTGGCCGCCGCCAGCCGCAGGTCGCGGTTGTTCGCGAGCCCCGCCTCGATCACCGACCGCAACCGCGGATCGACGAAGAAGTCGCGCCACGCGATCGCGGTCACATCCGCCGCGTCCGGGCTGAGCGCCGGATAGGCACCCCCCTGGGGCAGCGTCGCAGGGATCGCGCCCACGGGCCGCACGTGATCGGGGGCCAGGTTGCACGCCGACAGCGCGGTCGCCGCAACCAGGATCGGGAGATACCTCATGCCTTTGCCTCCCCGGTCGTCTCGCTACCCTGACGACTCTCGCCCGGCGCCAGATCGCCCGCCGCGTCCTTCCTGCCCGCCAGCTTGGTGCCGAACGCGCTCAGCACCACCACGAAGAACATCGGCACGAAGAAGATCGCCAGCACCGTCGCCGACAACATCCCGCCGACCACCGCGCGCCCGATCGCATTCTGCCCGCCAGCACCCGCGCCGGTCGTCAGCGCGAGCGGCAGCACGCCGAATACGAACGCCAGGCTGGTCATCAGGATGGGCCGCAGCCTGAGCTTGGCCGCCTCCACCGCCGCGTCGAACGCGTTCATGCCTTCGCGCATCCGTTCCTCGGCGAACTCTACGATCAGGATCGCGTTCTTGGCCGACACGCCGATCGTGGTGATGAGCCCGACCTGCAGATAGATGTCGTTGTTCAGCCCCGTCAGCGCCGCCGCCAACACCGCGCCCAGGATGCCGAGCGGCACCACCAGGATCACCGACAAGGGCACCGACCAGCTTTCGTACAAGGCCGCCAGACACAGGAACACCAGCAGCAGCGACAGCGCGTAGAGCATCGGCGCCTGCCCACCCGACAGGATCTCCTCGTAGCTGAGGCCCGTCCATTCGAAATTGGTCCCCGGCGGCAGCTTGGCGTGAAGCTCCTCCATCGCCTTGATCGCGTCGCCCGACGAATAGCCGGGGCCACCGATCCCCAGCAATTCCATCGCCTCGGCCCCGTTATACCGGGTCACCGTCACCGGCGCGTTCTGCCATGTCAGCGTGGAAAAGGCGGTATAGGGCACCATCGAACCGTTCTGACCGCGCACGAACAGGCTGCCGATGTCCTCGGGCTTGGCGCGATAGGGCGCGTCGACCTGCACGAAGACCCGCTTCACGCGCCCGCGATCGATGAAGTCGTTGATGTACGATCCACCCCAGGCGGTGGAGATCGTCTGGTTCACCTCGGCCAGGTCGACGCCCAGCGCGCGCGCCTTGTCCTGGTCGATCGTGACCTTCAGCTGTGGCGCGTCGTCGAGCGAGTTGGGGCGGACCTGCGCCACCCGCTTCTCGCCCTGCGTCATGCCCAGCATCATGTTGCGCGCGGCGAGCAGTTGCGCGTGCCCGACGCCCGTTTCGTCGACGATCTGCATGTCGAACCCGGTGGCATTGCCCAGCTCCGCCACCGCCGGCGGCACGATGGCGAAGATCAGCCCGTCGCCGAACTGCATGAACTTACCCATCGCGCGCCCGACGATCGCGTCGGCGCGGTTGGCGGCACCTTTACGCTCGGCCCAATCCTTAAACGGCACGAAGGCGATGCCCGTATTCTGTCCTTGGCCTGCGAAGCTGAAGCCGTTGACGGTATAGACGCCGCGCACATTGGCGGCCTCTTCCTTGAGGAAATGGTCGCGGACCAGATCGAGCCCGGCTTGCGTGCGCTGCGTCGTCGATCCCGACGGCCCCTGCACCAGCGCCACGGCATAGCCCTGATCCTCGTCCGGCAGGAAGCCCGAGGGCAGGCGATAGAACAGCACGCCCATCACCGCGACGATCGCCAGATACACGACCATTGAGCGCTTCCAGTTGCGCGCGGTGCTCTTCACGCCGTTCGCGTACCGCTTCTGCCCCGCATCGAACCGCGCGTTGAACCAGCGGAAGAACCGCGCCAGCGGGCCCGTTCCTTCATGCTTGTTGGGATCGTGCGGCTTCAGGATGGTCGCGCAAAGCGCCGGCGTCAGGATGATGGCGACCGCCACCGACAGCGCCATGGCCGACACGATCGTGATCGAGAACTGGCGATAGATGACGCCCGTCGACCCGCCGAAAAACGCCATCGGCAGGAACACCGCGATCAACACCATGGCGATGCCGATCAGCGCGCCGGTGATCTCGTCCATCGATTTGCGCGCCGCTTCCTTGGGGCTCAGCCCTTCGGTCGTGATCAGCCGTTCGACATTCTCCACCACGACGATCGCGTCGTCGACCAGCAATCCGATCGCCAGCACCATGCCGAACAGCGTCAGCGTGTTGATCGAGAACCCGGCGAGCTGAAGCACCGCGAAGGTGCCCAGGATCACGACCGGCACCGCGATGGTGGGGATCAGCGTCGCGCGCCAATTCTGCAGGAACAGGAACATGACCAGGAAGACGAGGATGATCGCCTCGATCAGCGTCTCGATGACCTGTTCGACCGACAACTGGACGAATGGCGCGGTGTCGTACGGATAGACGACCTTAACGTCCGACGGAAACGTCCGCGCGATCTCGTCGACCCGGGTCTTGACCGCCTCCACCGTGTCGAGCGCATTGGCACCGGGGGCCAGGTACAGCGCGATGCCGCTCGCGGGCCGCCCGTTCCACTGCCCTTCGAACCCGTAATTCTCCGCGCCGATTTCGACCCGCGCGACATCGGACAGCCGCACGATCGAGCCGTTCGGGGCCGATTTCAGCCGGATCGCGCCGAACTGCTCGGCGGTCTGCAGCCGCGACTGGATCGATACCGTCGCGTTGAGCATCTGTTCCTTGGATGCGGGTTGCGCGCCCAGCTGCCCGCCCGAAACCTGCGCATTCTGCGCGCGCACGGCGTTGCTGATATCGGCCATCGACAGCTGAAACCCGTTGAGCTTCACCGGGTCGACCCAGATGCGCATCGCATATTGCGCGCCGAACAACTGGATGTTGCCGACGCCGGTCACCCGGCTCAGCGGGTCCTGTAGCCGCGACGCGACCAGATCGCCCAGATCGGCGCCGTCATGGCTTCCGTCTTCCGAATACAGGCCGACGATCACCAGGAAATTGGCCGACGCCTTGGTGACCTGGATGCCCTGTTGCTGCACTTCCTGCGGCAACAGCGGGGTCGCCGCCTGCAGCTTGTTCTGCACCTGCACCTGCGCGGTGTCGGGATCGGTGCCCTGTTCGAACGTGACCGTGATCGTCACCTGCCCCGACGAACTCGACGTCGAGGAGAAATAGCGCAGATTGTCGATGCCCTTGAGCTGTTGTTCGATGATCTGCGTCGTCGTCGTCGACAGCGTTTCGGCATCCGCACCGGGATACAGCGCGGTGATCGCCACGGCGGGGGGCGCGATGGCCGGGAACTGCGCGATCGGCAGCGATCGGATCGCCAGCACGCCGCCCAGCATCAGGACGATGGCCAGCACCCAGGCAAAGATCGGGCGGTCGATGAAATAGCGTGACATGGCGCTTACTTCGCCTGTGCCGCGGGGCCGGCGGGGGTGCCGCGCCCGCCGGTCGGGGCGGATTCGCGAAACGGCACGGCGTTCACGGGCATGCCGGGGCGCAGCATCATGCCGCCCTCCACCACCACCCTGTCGCCGGGCTTCAGCCCAGCGGTGACCAGCCAGTCGGTGCCGATCGTGCGCGGCG
>DASVUT010000646.1:0-5945 GCA_036386955.1 Sphingomonas sp.
GGTCGACATCACGCGACTCTTCGGCGGCAATCCGGGGCTTCGCTCGGACGATCGCCAATTCGTCAACCTTGGGCTCAGCGCCAGGCCGTTCTCGCGAACCGACCTCTCGCTCAGCGTCGATTACAGCAAGATCCGGACCGACGATCCGATCGCCCCCTTCCCGATCGCGACTCCGGAAATCGAGGCTGCGTTCCCCGGACGGTTCGACCGCGACTCCAATGGTCGGCTGCTCAGGATCGACAGCAGTCCGCTCAACTTTAGGCGGTCCGACCAGGAGCAGCTGCGCTGGGGCATCAACTTCACCCGCCCGCTGGGGGCCGTGCCGCCGGGATTGCAGAATGTCCGGACGCGATTCGTCGGGAGCGAAGCGGAGCTGCGCAGAACGGCGCCGCCCGGCGCGACGTTCATCAGGGCCGAACCCGGCAGTCCGCTGGCGCGCCGTGCCGAGAACATGTCGAGCCGGCTGTTCCTGAGCCTCTACCACAATTGGACGCTGAAGGATGCGATCGTCACCCGCGACGACGGACCCACGCTTGACCTGCTGAACGGCGACGCGACCGACTTCCGCGGCGGCCGACGCCGGCACAGCGTCGAGTTACAAGCCGGTGCGTTCAAGCGCGGGCTGGGTGCGCGGATGACCGCCAATTGGCAGAGCGGCACGAGTGTACAAGGCCTGGACGGGGCCGCCGGCGACTTGCGCTTTTCCGATTTCGCGATCGTGAACGTCAACCTGTTCGCCAACCTGGCCGACCGGTTTGGAGGACGGGCAGCACCGGGGTGGCTGAAAGGAACGCGGGCGACCCTTGGCGTCACCAACCTGTTCAACACGCGCCCGCGGGTCCGTGATCAAGAGGGGTCGGTGCCGCTCAGTTATCAGCCCGCGTATCTCGACCCGCTTGGGCGGCTCATCACGTTCAGCCTTCGCAAGGTCTTCTAGGCCGCGCGTGACAGTCCCCAAGCGCGCCGGTTCATCAGCGCTCGCTGTCCAGAAAGGCCATTTGCGGGGCCGGATAACGGTCGCCCGCGGCGGCACCCTTGGGCACCGCGGCTTGGATGGCCGCGGGGTCGTCGGTCGACAGCGCAATCGCGGCGGCGGCCAACGCTTCGGCGAGCCGGTCCCGACGCCGTGCGCCGACGAGCGGCACGATATCTTCGCCCTGCGCCGCGACCCAGGCGATCGCCGCCTGCGCCGGCGTGATCCCGCGTGCCTCCGCAACCTGACGGAGCGCGGCGGCGAGAGCCTGGTTGCGCGCCAGATTATCGCCCTGAAACCGTGGTATCATGCTGCGGAAGTCGAAATCGCCCACCTTTGCCGGCGTCCAGCTTCCCGCGATCAAGCCGCGCGCGAGTACCCCATAGGCCGTGATGCCGATGCCGAGTTCGCGGGCAGTCGGCAGGATCGCGTCCTCTATGCCGCGCGACAGAAGCGAATACTCGATCTGCAGATCGGCGATCGGTTGAGCCGCCGCGGCTCGGCGGAGCGTCTCCGCCCCGACTTCGGACAGTCCGATGTGCCGCACATAGCCCGCGTCGCGCATCTCGGCGATCGCGCCCAACGTGTCCTCGATCGGAACCTCGGGGTCTACACGCGACAAGCGGTAGATGTCGACATGGTCGAGCCCGAGGCGCTGGAGCGAGTAGGCGAGGAAGTTCTTCACCGACTTGGGCCGGCCGTCATAGCCGATGAAGCCGCCGGCGGGATCGCGAAGCGCACCGAACTTCAAGCTGATCACGGCCTGATCGCGCCGGCGGCCCTTGAGCGCCTTGCCGAGCAGCATCTCGTTATGGCCGGTGCCGTAGAAGTCGCCGGTGTCGAGCAAGGTGATGCCGGCGTCTAGGGCGGCATGGACCGTGGCGATCGATTCCGCCTCATCGGCGGCACCGTAGAAGTCCGACATTCCCATCAGCCCGAGCCCGAGCTTCGAGACGAGCGGGCCCGTGGCCCCGAGTTTGCGCATGTCCATCGACTGTCTCCTGCTTGGATGATCGCGCCGGCCGGTGCGTGTCCCCTATGTACGCAGCCTGTGGCTGTGCGATAAGCCGGCAATCGTCGGACGAGCTGTGCGGATTGGTGAACAATGCGGGATGCCGAGCTCCAGGATCTGAACGCCTTCGCCGCCGTCGCCAAGGCACGGGGTTTCCGAGGCGCGGCGGCGGTCAGCGGCATGTCGGCCTCCGCGCTCAGCACGGCGGTTCGGCGGCTGGAGGATCGTCTCGGCCTGCGTCTTCTCCACCGCACGACGCGCAGCGTCGCGCCGACCGAGGCTGGGCAAAGGCTGCTCGAGCGGCTCGTCCCCGCACTGGGCGAAGTGGAATCGGCGCTGGAGAGCGTCGACGGTTACCGTAACGCCACGCGAGGCACGCTGCGCCTGAACGTGCCACATGCGATCGCGCGGCTGATCCTGCCCGATCTGCTCGCCCGCTTCATGGCGAGCCATCCGGGCATCGCGGTCGAAGTGACGGCCGATGACAGCTTCGTCGACGTGCTCGGCGAGGGCTATGACGCCGGTGTTCGGTATGACGAACGGCTGGAGCAGGACATGATTTCCGTGCCGATCGGCCCTCGCGTCGATCGCTATGTGACCGTCGCTTCGCCCGCCTATCTTGCCGCGCATGGCTGCCCCGCCAGCCCTCAGGATCTCGTCCGTCACCAGACGATCCGCCACCGATTCCTCAACGGCACGATGCTGCCTTGGGAGTTCGAGCGGGGCGACCGGACGATCCGCGTCTCGCCTCCGGCACGACTGATCGCCAACAGCCTGGAGGTTCAGCGCGCCGCGGTGCTGGCCGGGCTCGGCATCGCCGCGACGTTCGAGGGATTCTACCGGGACATGCTCGATGCCGGCACGGTCGTCGAGATCCTGCCCGAATGGTCGACGCGGTTTTCAGGACCCTTTCTATACTATGCCGGGCGTCGTCACGTCCCCGCTCCCCTGCGCGCATTTCTGACCTTCCTGCGCGGCGCGTAGCGAGCCCTCCGTCCTCACACGTCCATGGTCAGGAACAGCGTCATCGTGCGCGGGGCGTTGACCTGATAACCTCCGCTGCCGGCGATCTGCCAGTCGAAGGCGTCGGTCAGGTGGTCACAAGGGAACGCAGCAGCGCCGGTGTGTCGCCGATCGCGATACGGTGCCGGACGCCGGCGTCCAGGACCGTGCGCGCCGGGGTGGACACGCGGCTCAGCGTGTCGGCGACGCGGTCCCCGCGATGCGCCGCGTTCATCAGGGGCGGTGTGCGCCTGGCGATGTAAGCGGCCGTGGCGGGGGGGTCGAAGCCGATACGGCGGATATAGAAGCTGGCGCACCCGACAGGCCTGTAACAACTGATCCCGCGCAACGTCTTACGTTGGCTAACCGGAAACATTCGATCGTTGAGGATCAACGGGTTGCGACGCCGTTGGCTAACCTTTCGTGACGGCCCGTTCGCTTCACGAGATTGCGACCGGCAAGGCCTCGAAGGGTCATCGCACAGGCCAGCCCGTCCGCCGCAACAGCAAGGCGGTCGGCAGCTTCGAGCATCGCTATTGGACCCGCTTCGACCCCAAGGAGCGCAATGCCAGAATGCGCGCGGCAGAAATGCACGCACGGTCGACGAAGGCAGCGGGCAAGCGCAACGGCGAGCTGGGCCACGTCGCCTTGGAGATCTACCGCGAGCTGATGCGGATGGTCTGCTTCAAGACTGGCAGGCTCGATCCAGCGATCGACACGCTGCGCGACCGCATCAAGCGCAGCCGATCGGCCGTCATTGAAGGCCTTGCGCAGCTTCAGGCCGCCGGCTTCCTAGATCGGCAGCGCCGTGTCGAACCAGTCGATAACCCCGACCCGTTCGGCCCGCAGGTGAAGCAGGCGACCAACGCCTACAAGCTAACGCTACCGAAGGCCGCGGCTGACCTGGTCCGTCGCCTCATGCGTCGACCAACCGAGGCGCAGCGGGCCGCCGCCGAGGAGCGCGATCGGGAGGCTCGAACGGCAACCGCGTTAAGCGAGTTCGAGACTGCCGAGCTGGTGGCGCAAGCCATTGCGGGCGGCACAAGCATTGGCGTGCATCTGCGCTCGCTGGGCGCAACCCATGATCGAATGAACGCGAGTCCGCCGGGCGGTCAGAACCCGGCTCTTCAAGGATAAGGATGAAAAGGAACGCCTACGGCGTGCGCTAATTTGATACTTCACCTGGCTATCGGGCTTCCCGCCCCACCGACGGCAGCGCGCCCGACCGCTGTTGGACGACCCCGCTACGCGGTGTCGGGGCTCCCTAGGGGGAGTGCGCAATTTCTGTGCCGTTCCTGATCGCGCCCGACGCGCGCGGATGGCGCGGAGTGCACCGATCCGCACCGGTAATCGAGACAATCAATGAGCCGTTCGGCCTAGGCCTAGGGCCGGTCCAAGCGGGGGTAAGTGCGTGCACCAAATGCGACATCAAAAGCTCCCGGGCGAGGCGGGGGGAAAAGCGCGCTTTCTGAGTTCACAAAGGATCAAGCTCGATGACGGGAGACCACCCGCTTCCATTCGCGTTCGTCCGGCATCGGGGGCTGGTCGGGGTCGGGCGGGTCGCGGGTGATGGCGGCCGTGAACCGGACGCGGCGCTGGCCGGCCTGCTGGCACCGCGCGCAGTAGAGGCGACGCAGCGCGGCGGGCAGCCGGTCGTCCCACATCCGGCGGGCGTACATCCACCACAGCGCGACCGCGTCGATCCGGCGCACGTGGCCGGCCGGACAGGTCAGCGTAATCGTTCGCCGGTACAGGGCGCAGAGTTGCAGCGTCCGCAGGCGCTCGCCGATATGGGTGCGATCCTCGTCAGCAGCCAAGCGCCTTCACCGAAGCGCATCAATGGCGCGCTCGGCCAGGTCGCGATAAGTCCGCTGCCAATACCCGCCCGCCGTCTCCCAAGGCCGATCGTCCAAGGACCCCCGGCGCACCTTCTCCCACAGACGTTCGGCGACATGCTCGATCAAAGCCTCCTGGTCGTTCGCCGTGCACAGCCGGCAGCGGTCATGCGCCACGGCCGAACCTCGCATCGGGCACGATCAGATCATCCTCGGGGAGGTCGAGGCACAACGCCAGGTGCCGGCGGTCCGGATCGCGGAGCTGGCGCGGCACGTCCTCATGCACGAATCGATGAAGGAAGCGGTCCGACCGACCGATCATGCGCGACGCGCTGGCGAGGCTCAGCCCGCGCGGACCGATCGCGTCGAGGATGGCTTGGCGTGGGTTCGCCATGGCTCAGTAGCACAGCCAGTCGATCTCGGCCGCATCGACTGCCTCGAAGGCGTCGCCGTCCGCGCCCGTCTTTTCCAGCCGCATGCGGACCTGTTCGGGCGTGCCGTTCCTGGGGAACAGGCGATCGGCGCGCGCGCCGGCCGCGATAGTGTCGATCCAGTCGCCGCGGTCGCGCTGGGTCAACAACCAGGCCCCGAAAGGCTGGCGGTCCTGTTCACTCATCATCGGCATTAAGCTTGCTCCTGTCCGCGACTCGACAAGCGCCAAAGGTACGATGTTCCTTGTTTGTTCCGCAAGCGGGCGAATCGTGCCGGGACGGAACACCCGTCCCGGCACCCGTGATCAGACGGCTGCGGCTGTCGCTTGAACGCCTAGCGGCGCATTGCTCACGATCAGCTCGCCCGCCTTGCGGCTGTTCCCGCGCGACAGCGTGTAGGTCGTCTCCACCTCGACCAGGTGGAACCGCCCGAAAACCTCGCGGACACCCGGCGTGTCGTTGATCGACAGGATGAACCGTCCTGCGATCCCGCCGAGCTGGTCCGCCAGGCGCTCGAAGTCGGCGCGCCCGAACACGTCCTGCCCATAATCGCGTTCGCAGCCCCAATAGGGCGGATCGAGATAGAACAGCATGCCCGGACGATCATAGCGGCGGATGAAATCGCCGAAGTCGAGCCGCTCGATCGTCACGCCCGCCAGCCGCTCGTGCAGATCGGCCAGCATCGGCTCCAG
>DASVUT010000647.1:0-2095 GCA_036386955.1 Sphingomonas sp.
TCGCGCGGATCAGCCCGGCGGCGGTCTGCGCCGCTTCGCGCATCGCCACCGCGGATTGCTCGGCGGCCGCGGCGACTTCGCTCGATTTGCCCAGCATGCCGCGCGCCAGCGCCGATGCGCGCGCGCCCTGTTCGCGCAGCTTGCCCGAATCCTTCCACGTCGTCTCAACCGTGGCGCCGATATTGTCGCGGAATTCGACGGTCAGCCGGTCACGCTCGACCGACTCGCTGTGCCGGTAATAGGCGGTGAACAGGGTGCAATAGACATCGCATTCGAGCGAGCGGAGCCGGAACAACAGGTTGGTCAGCCGCGCGAACTGCTCGCCCGCCGGGTCCAGCCGCTTGCACAGCGTGTCGAACGTGGCGCGCGCGCCTGCATCGCTCATCGACAGGATCGTCGTCAGCTCGACATCCGCCGCATAGGCCCCCGCGACGGTGCGTTCGGCCGATTGGACCCACGCCGATCCGGCCATGTCGACGAAGCGGTTACGCTGATAGGCGACGCCCAGATCGATCATTCGGTCGACCTCGTGCGGGGCCCAGTTGCGGTTCGATCCGAACAGCCGCTGACGCTGATGCCAGTGCACGGCCGATATCTCGCGGGCGTCGGGCTCGACCACCGACCAGAGCTCGCGGGCCAGTTCCATTTCGGCTGGCCCCAGGTCGAACACGCGGAGCCGTTCGGCCAGATCGATGGTCTTGCTGACGCTTTCGGCGGGCGGCATCTGTTCGGGTGACACGCTGTTTGTTCCCCTGTTCTCACATTTGCGCCGATCTGTGGCGCTGTCGGGGAACGGCCTAAACGAACGGGGTAAACGGATCGTTAGGACCAGGCGTTTGGGCGATGATCGGCATTGCCGGTGCACGGCGCTGCGCCTTGCATCGGCCGCACGCACGCCTAATAGGAAGCATAATCAAGCATCCCGAGGATCTTTTCGTCTTGGCAACCCGTCATCCTGGCCGGCCGATCAGCCCGCATCTGACCATCTGGCGCTGGGGCCCGCACATGCTGGTCTCGATCCTCCACCGTGCGACCGGATCGGGCATGGCGACCGTCGGCACGCTGCTGCTCGTCTGGTGGCTGGCGGCGTTGGCATCGGGGCCGGAGGCGTATGCGAGTTTCTACGACCTGTTCTTCGTGCGCTGGGGCGGGGTTCTGGGCTATATCGTCGGCATCGGGCTGACCCTGTCCTTCTTCCAGCACGCGATGTCGGGCGTCCGCCACCTGTTTCTCGATGCCGGCGCGGGCTATGAGATCAAGCGCAACAAGACGCACGCGCTGATGACGATGATGGGATCGGTCACGCTGACCACGCTGTTCTGGTTCTTCGTCGTGGGGGTGAAGTGATGCGCACGGCGATCGGACAAGTCCGCGGCCTCGGATCGGCCAAGGAAGGCACGCATCACTGGATGCATCAGCGGCTGACCGCGGGATCGAACCTGCTGCTGATGACGTGGTTCATCATCGTCCTCGCCCGCATGCCCGCTTATGATTACGCGACGGCACGGGCGACGTTCGAAAGCGCGTGGCGTGCCATCCCGCTGATGCTGCTCGTGATCTCGGTCTTCTATCATTTCCGCCTGGGGCTGCAGGTCGTGATCGAGGATTACCAGCATAACGAAAGCCGCGTGGTCGCGTTGATCGCGCTCAACCTGTTCACCGTCGCGACTGCCGCTGTCGCGATTTTCTCGATCCTGAAGATCGCTTTCGGAGCGTCCGCATAATGGCTGCCGCCTACAAGATCATCGACCACAGCTATGACGCCGTCGTGGTGGGCGCGGGCGGTTCGGGCCTGCGCGCGACCATGGGCATCGCCGAAGGCGGGCTGAAGACCGCCTGCATCACCAAGGTCTTTCCCACCCGTTCGCACACCGTCGCGGCGCAAGGCGGGATCGCCGCCTCGCTCGGCAACAATTCGCCCGACCATTGGTCGTGGCACATGTACGACACCGTGAAGGGCTCCGACTGGCTCGGCGATCCGGACGCGATCGAATATATGGTGCGCGAAGCACCGCAGGCGGTGCTCGAACTCGAACATGCCGGCGTCCCGTTCAGCCGCAACGAGGATGGCACCATCTATCAGCGCCCGTTCGGC
>DASVUT010000648.1:0-4633 GCA_036386955.1 Sphingomonas sp.
CCGACGACAGATAGGAATACATCGCGGCGTGATCGTCGGGCACGTCGCCGCGCTTCTGCCAGGCTTCGGGCACCAGCATCAGCTTGGCGGTCGGCGCGTCGCGGCCGGAGCGGCAGATCGCCTCGAAGACCGCGTCGAGCGCCGCAGTATCGGACGCGCCCGCCGGGATCACCGGCTTGATGTCCTCCGAATTGTCGCCGAACGCGAGGCTCGCCATCCGGATCTCGTGGCTGAGCATCCAGTTCTTGTTGCCGCGGATCGTGTTCACCTCGCCATTGTGCGCGAGGCAGCGGAACGGCTGCGCCAGCCACCATTGCGGGAAGGTGTTGGTCGAATAGCGCTGGTGGAAGATCGCGACACGCGATTCGAAGCGCTGGTCCTGCAGGTCGGGGTAGAAGACCGACAGGCTCTCGGCGAGGAACAGCCCCTTGTAGACGATCGAGCGGCACGACAGCGAACAGATGTAGAAGCCCTGGATCTGCGCGGCGATCACGCGCTTCTCGATCCGGCGACGGACGAGATACAGATTCTTCTCGAACTCGGTCGCGTCGACGTCGCCGGGCAACGGCCCCGCGATCATGATCTGCTCGATCTCGGGCCGGGTCGCCTGCGCCTTCAGCCCGATGACCGACACATCGACGGGCACTTGTCGCCAGCCATAGATGGTATAGCCCGCCTCGATGATCGCCGCCTCGACGATCGTCCGGCACGCCTCCTGAGCGCCCAGATCGGTGCGCGGCAGGAAGATCATGCCGACCGCCAGCCGATTGGGCAGCACCTTGTGCCCCGACGCCAGCACCGCATCGTCGAAGAAGCGGAGCGGCAGGTCGACGTGCAGGCCTGCACCATCGCCCGTCTTGCCATCGGCATCGACCGCACCACGATGCCATACGGCCTTGAGCGCATCGATCGCCGACTGCACGACGCGGCGCGACGGTGTGCCGGTGGTGGCCGCGACGAGCCCCACGCCGCACGCATCGCCTTCGAACTCGGGCCGGTACATGCCATACTCGGCAAGATGAGCGCGCTGGTCGATCATGACAGTAGACCTTTGTTCGCAAGCCGTGCCTTCAAAACGCCGTACGCCTCGATGAGCGTGATCGACGCCAGCCAGGTGTCGTTCACCCGATCGACCTGCTCTCCCTCATCAATCGGGTATTCGTGCGCCAGACGATTGCGCAGCTCCGCAGCGCCGATCCAATCATCCGCGTCGGCAACAATGCCGAGTTTCTCGAGTTGGTTCGCCTGATCGCGCCGGGTCATCTCACGGACATCCTCCATCTCCCACGTCAGATAGGCGCGGAACAGGCGACCAAGCATGTCCTGTAACTGCTCGTAGCGCTTCAGCAGGGCGATACTTGCGATCCGCACCTGAAGCGGAAGCTCGGCCAGCCCGTCCCCCGTTACCGGTAGCACGGGTGCCAGCATGGGACGCAAGTCGTCGAACCCAGCGACAATCCGGTCGCAACGTGCTACCGCCGCGCGGATCAGATCCTCGGTTTTCATGACAGCAGTTCCGCCTGTGGTGTGACAAGTCGTGCGAACACGGATGGCGTTTGGCCGCGCTCTATCAACACGACATCGACCTTTTGTTCGTCGATGCGACGGAACAAACGGTCGCGAAATGCTCCAACCCGCGACCATTCGGACTCGCCATTCGGGTCTGCCTCGATGAGAAGGTCGATATCACCGCCGCGCAGGTCGTCGCGAAGACGACTCCCGAACAGGCGAACCGTGGCCGTGTCTCCGAACGTTTCGCGGGTCGCCAGCAGGATGGCATCGATATCATGCTGCTTGAGCCTCATGCCGCCACCTTCTCGGCCTTCGCCTTTGCCTTCAGCCAGCCATGCATCGTCGCGGCCACGTCACGTCCATCACGGATCGCCCATACGACCAGGCTCGCACCCCGCACGATGTCGCCGGCGGCGAACACCCCTTCCAGGCTGGTCATCAGCGTGCGCCCTTCGACGAGCACGGTGCCCCAGCGCGTGACGCCCAGTTCGGGCGCGCCGAACAGATTCGGCAGGTCCTCCGCATCGAAACCCAGCGCCTTGATGACGAGGTCGGCGGGGATCAGTTCGTTGCCGCTCGGGTCGGCCTCGGGCGCACGGCGGCCGCTCGCATCGGGTGCGCCCAGGCGCATGCGGCGGACGGAAACGCCGCTGACATGGCCGTCGCCCACGAATCCGGCCGGCGCGGCGAGCCACACGAACTCGGCCCCTTCCTCCTCGGCATGGGCGACTTCGCGTTTCGACCCCGGCATGTTCGCGCGGTCGCGGCGGTACAGGCACTTCACGCTTGCCGCGCCCTGGCGGATCGCGGTGCGGACGCAGTCCATTGCGGTGTCGCCGCCGCCGATCACGACGACGTTACGTCCGCTCGCGTCGAGTGCGCCGCTGTCGAAGTCCGGCACCGCATCGCCGAAGCCCTTGCGGTTCGATGCGGTCAGATAATCGAGCGCCGCCACGACACCGCCAAGCCCGCCGCCCTCCACGTCAATGGCGCGGGCGCGGTACACGCCGGTGGCGATCAAGATCGCGTCATGCCGCTGGCGCAGGTCGTCGAGCGTCGCCTGATCGCCGACGCGGAACCCTTCGTGAAAGACGATCCCGGCCGCCTTCAACCGCTCGACCCGGCGCATGACCACCGGCTTCTCCAGCTTGAACCCCGGGATGCCATAGGTCAGCAGCCCACCGGCGCGATCGTGCCGGTCATAGACATGGACGTCATAGCCATAGGTGCGCAGATAATCGGCGGCCGACAGCCCGGCGGGCCCCGCCCCGATGATCCCGACCGATTGCCCCCGCGCCGGGCCAATGGCGACGGGCTCGACCCAGCCCTCTTCCCACGCCTTGTCGGTGATGAACTTCTCGACCGACCCGATCGTGACCGCGCCGTGGCCCGAGAATTCGATCACGCAATTGCCCTCGCACAGCCGGTCCTGCGGACAAATGCGGCCGCAAATCTCGGGCATGGTGGAGGTCGCGTTGCTGAGTTCGTAAGCCTCGCGAAGCCGCCCTTCCGCGGTTAGCCGCAGCCAGTCGGGAATGTGCTGGTGCAACGGGCAATGGACCGAACAATAGGGCACACCGCATTGCGAACACCGCCCCGCCTGTTCCTCGGCATCTGGCACCGGATAGCGAGCGGCGATCTCTTTGAAGTCCTCCGCGCGCAACGCCGCGTCCCGCTTGTCAGGATAGGCCTGACGCCGGTCTACGAACTGAAGCATCGGGTCCTGAGCCATGCGAAGCGCCTCGCGAAAGTTGGCGAAGATGCCATCCTACTCGCATGTCGCTCTTTCTACTAGGCAGCTATACTGACCCAATTACCTGACGACTTGGCTTACCTCACTATAATCGGACATCAACCAGTAGTTAACAATGCCGTTTCGGACCTATAGCTTCAACAACACCAACGCCGCACTGCCGGCGACGATGCGGTACCAGGCGAACGGCGCGAAACCGTGGCGCGTCACCACCGCCATGAACGCCTTGATCACCGCGAGCGCCACCACGAACGATACGATGAAGCCAACCGCGATCAGCTGCACATCGCCCACACTTATGTCGGCTCGGTGCTTGAACAATTGCAGCACGGTCGCCCCCGTCAGCGTCGGCAGGGCGAGAAAGAAGGAGAAATCGGCCGCCGTCCGCCGGTCGATCCCCAGCGCCATCGCACCCATGATCGTCGCACCCGATCGGCTGACACCCGGGACCATGGCGAGGCATTGGACGAGCCCGATCTTGATCGATTGCGGTACCGTTACACCCGCGATGCCGAGCACATTGTCCGTCTTGGCCAGCCGCTCCACGATCAGGATCGCCACGCCGCCCACGATCAGCGCCCAGGCGATGACGACGCCGTTCTGCAAAAGCGCGTCGATCTGGTCGCTGAAGGCCAGCCCCAGCACGACGGCGGGCACGAACGCGATCAGCAGGTTGCGCACGAACGCGACGGACGACGCCTCCCAGCGCAGCAACCCCGTGCCCACCGCCAGGAACGTACGCCAGTAGAGCACGACGATCGCCAGGATCGCGCCCGGCTGGATCGCGATGTTGAACACCGCCCAGCGCGCGGCGTCGAACCCCATCAGCTCGGTCGCGAGCACGAGGTGCCCGGTCGACGACACGGGCAGGAACTCGGTTACGCCCTCGATGATCCCGAGCAGGATGGCAATCAGGATATCGGGCAAGGTCTTACGGCTCCAGAAATTCAGGCCAGCGTATCGGCGCGACCGCTAAATCGCCCCTGGCGACGAAAGCGGACCAGGAATCCGGGTGCCACGGCCCCGAGCGGCGTCGCCGAAACGCCCAGTGCGGCAAGCCCATCCTCGGCGGCGACATTGTCGGATTGCAGCATCAGCCACTGATCCCAGCTGATCGGCGCACCGGGCAGGAAGCCCGCGCGCGCGATCGCGCTGCCGGCGAAGTCGGGCAGGTCGACAAAGGCCGGGCGGCGGCCGATCGCGTCCGCGATCCAGCGGAGCAGCGCCCCCATCGTGATGATGTCGGGCCCGCCCAGATCAAGCGTGCGGCCGATCGGATGCGCCGGGTTCAGCGCGGCGACGACGGCGTTGGCGACATCGCCCACGAACACCGGCTGGAACTTCACGCCCGCGCGCAGCACGGGCACG
>DASVUT010000649.1:0-4751 GCA_036386955.1 Sphingomonas sp.
GCACGGCCTATCTGGAGGAACGCGGGTACGAGGTGCTGCGATTCTGGAACAACGACGTGCTGTTGAACATCGAAGGTGTGCTGACGGTCGTTCTTCACGCGCTGGAGCGGCGGAGGAGGTAAGAAGAAGGCCCTCACCCAACCCTCTCCCGCGAAGAGCGGGAGAGGGCTAAGAAAGAGAAAGAGAGATCCCGCTCTTCTTCTTAAGCCCTCTCCCGCTTGCGGGAGAGGGTTGGGTGAGGGCCTTCTTCTTCTACCCCACCTCCCCCTCAAACCCCACCCTCATCCAGCGACAGCAACGTCGCATTTCCGCCCGCGCTCGTCGTATCCACCGACACCGCGCGCTCGGCGCAGAACCTGTACAGGTAATGCGGCCCGCCCGCCTTGGGCCCGGTGCCCGAGAGCCCCTCGCCCCCGAAGGGCTGCGATCCGACGACCGCGCCGATCATCGACCGGTTGACGTACAGGTTGCCAACCGCGGCTTCGGCCTCCGCCACCTCGGCGGCCCGGGCGATGCGGCTGTGGAGGCCCATGGTCAGGCCGTATCCTTTCGCGTTCACCCGCGCGATCGTCTCGGACAGCTTGCCCGCCTCCCACGTCGCGACGTGGAGGATGGGGCCGAACCATTCATCGGTCAGCTCCTCGACCGTGCCGAGCCGCATCAGCGTCGGCGGCACGAACAGCCCCTCACCCGGCGCGTCGACCGTCTTGAGCAGCCGCGCCTTGGCCGCCTCGCGGTAGCCCATCAGCTTGTCATAGCTCGCTTGGTCGATCACCGGCCCGACATCGGTCGCCGGGTCGGCCGGATCGCCGATTGTCAGCGTGTCCATCGCCCCTTTCAGCATATGGATCACGCCGTCCGCCACATCCTCCTGCACCAGCAGCAGGCGCAGCGCCGAACAGCGCTGCCCGGCCGACCGGAACGAGGAGGCGACGACGTCGGCGACGACCTGTTCGGGCAGCGCGGTGGAATCGACGATCATCGCGTTGATGCCGCCGGTTTCCGCGATCAGCGGCACGATCGGGCGATCGTCGTCGGCGACCAGCGTGCGCGCGATCCGCTTCGCCGTCGCGGTCGATCCGGTGAACGCGACCCCGGCGATCCGCACGTCGCCGACCAAGGCCGCGCCGACGTCGGGCCCGCCGGTGACCAGCACCAGCGCATCCTGCGGCACGCCCGCGCGGTGGGCGAGATCGACCGCATAAGCCGCGATCAGCGGCGTTTGCGGCGCGGGCTTGGCGACGACGGTGTTGCCGGTGACCAGCGCCGCCACCGTCTGTCCCAGGAAGATCGCGAGCGGAAAATTCCACGGTGCGATCGTCGCCCACACGCCGCGCCCGTCCAGGTGCAGCGTATTGCGCTCCCCCGTCGGCCCCGGCAGCTCGATCGGCTGCAGCTTGGCGCGCGCGTCGGCGGCGTAATAGCGGCAGAAATCGGCGGCCTCGCGGATTTCGCCGATCGCGTCGGGAATGGTCTTGAACGCTTCCTGCACGCAGATCGCCATCAGCGGATCGCGGTGCGCCTCGATGAGGTCGGCGAGACGGTCGAGGCATGCCGCGCGCGCGTCGACCGGGGTGGCGGACCAGGCGGGGAAGGCGGCGTGGGCACGGGTGACGGCGGTGGCGACGGTGAGAAGCCCCTCCCCTTCAGCGGATAGGTTGGGGGTGGGGCCTGCGTGCGGTTGCACCGCTGACGGGCGGTTCCCGTCGACAGGCGCCACCCCAACCCCTCCGCTGAAGGGGAGGGGCTTAGAGACCGCCCTCACCGCGGCCTGCAATGTCGCGACGTCACTCAGGTCTAACCCCGCGCTGTTGCGCCGCTCGCCGAGTAGATCCCGCGGCAACGGGATGCTCGGATGCCGCGCGCCGCCGACGGCGGCGATCTTGGCCACCGGATCGGCCAGGATGTCCTCCTCGCTCAGCCGCGCGTCGGCCAGTTGGTGAACGAAGCTGGAGTTTGCGCCGTTCTCCAGCAGCCGCCGGACCAGATACGCGAGCAGATCGCGGTGCCCCCCCACAGGCGCATAGATGCGGCACTTGTAGCCATGCTCGCGCACCAGCCGCTCATACAGCCCGTCGCCCATGCCATGCAGCCGCTGGAACTCGAAATCGCGGGAATTGCCCGCCCATTCGATGATGGTCGCGACCGTCAGAGCGTTGTGGCTGGCGAAGGCGGGGCGGATGTTCTCGGCGTCGAGCATGTCGCGCGCGACCGCCAGATAGGACACATCGGTCGCCGCCTTGCGCGTGAACAGCGGGTAATCGTCCAGCCCTTCGACCTGCGTCCGCTTGATCTCGCTGTCCCAATAGGCACCCTTGACCAGGCGGACGTTCATCGGCCGCCCGAGCGTGTTCGCCCACGCGACAACGGGGCGCGCGCGCTTGCCGTAAGCCTGCACCGCCATCCCGAACCCGTCCCAGCCCTTGAGCGCCGGCAGGGCCGCAACCGAACCGATAATGTCGAGGCTCATCTCCAGCCGCTCGCTTTCCTCGGCATCGACCGTCAGCGCGATGCCCTTCCGCGCGGCCTGCACCGCCAGTGCCTCCAGCATCGCGGTCAGCGCGGGCACGCATTCGCTCCAGCGCGCGACTTCGTAGCGGGGGTGGAGCGCGGACAGCTTGACCGACACCGAATGCCCCGCTTCGGGATCGCTGCCGACCGCATCGATGGCCCCGACATAGGCCTGGAAATAGCGGTCGGCGTCGGCGAAGGTCCGTGCGGCTTCGCCCAGCATGTCGAAGCTGGCGGTGAAGCCCTTGTTGTCGGCTTTGCGCATCCGCCGCATCGCTTCGTCGATGGTGCGCCCCATGACGAAGATTTCGCCCATCATCTTCATCGCGGCACCCACCGCCTGGCGGACGAACGGCTCGCCGGCACGGCTGATCAGCCGACGTAGCGGGCCGCCCTCGCCTTCGCGGACCAGCACGCGGCCGACCACCAGCCCCCAGGTAGCGGTATTGACCAGCCGGCTGTTCGACTGGCCGGCATGCGCGCGCCAATCGGCGTCGCCCAGCTTGTCGGCGATCAGCAGGTCGGCGGTTTCGGGATCCGGCACGCGCAGGAACGCTTCGGCCAGGCTCAGCAGCGCCACGCCCTCGGACGAGTTCAGCCGGTATTCCTGCAGGAACTGGTTGACCCATCCCTTACCCTGCGCGGCGCGCAGATCGGCGAGCAGCCCGCCGGCATGCCCCAGGATGCGCGCGCGCGAGTCGGGCGAGGTGGCGGCACGCTCCAGCAGCGGCTTTAGAACATCGGGTTCGGCCGCGCGGTACAGCTTGGCCATGGATGCGCGGGGGTCGGACGCTACGGCAAGGGTCATCTTCGATATTCCGGTCGGCAGGAGGCTTGGCAAGCGCGGCTGCCCGCGCTTAAGGACGATCGCGCTCTAGCGCCAAGCTTGCGAGGGAACCAGCGTGGCGACCGTCACCGTCGACGAGATGAAGCAGCGGATCGGCCGCGAAAGCGTGTCCGACTGGGTCGAGGTGACGCAGGCGATGATCACCGCCTTCGCCGATGCGACGGGTGACCACCAGTTCATCCATATCGATCCCGTCGCCGCGGCCGCGACCCCGTTCGGCGGCACCGTCGCGCACGGTTTCCTGACGCTGTCGCTGATGCCGATGCTCGCCGCCCGCACCCCGGATCGCGACACGCTCGTCGGGGCGCGGATCGGGATCAACTATGGCGGCAACAAGGTCCGCTTCCTCACGCCCGTGCGTTCGGGGTCGAGGGTCAGGGGCCGGTTCAAGCTCGTGAGTTTCGACGAGAAGAAGCCAGGTCAGTTCCAACAGGTCACCGAATTCACCGTGGAGATCGAGGGCGCGGCCAAGCCCGCCCTGATCGCCGAATGGATCGGCCAGATCATCGTATAAGCGCGACCTTCCCAGAATTCAGCCAAGAGGACCAAGCCCCATGCGTTCCGCCGTCATCGTCTCCACCGCCCGCACTCCGATCGGCCGCGCCTATCGCGGCGCGTTCAACAACCTGCCTTCCCCCACGCTGGCCAGCCACGCGATCAAGGCCGCGCTGGAGCGCGCAGGGATCGAAGGGGCCGAAGTCCAGGACGTGGTGATGGGTGCCGCGTTGCAGCAGGGGCATCAGGCGGGCAACATCGCGCGCACGTCGCTGCTGCGCGCCGGCCTGCCGACGACCGTTTCGGGCATGTCGATCGACCGGCAATGCGCGTCGGGGCTGATGGCGATTGCCACCGCCGCCAAGCAGGTCGTGGTGGACAATATGGACGTGGTGATCGGCGGCGGGGTCGATTCGATCAGCCTGGTCCAGACACCCAAGATGAACATCGCGCCCGATCCCGAACTGCTGGCGATGCACAAGAACATCTACATGCCGATGCTCCAGACCGCCGAGATCGTCGGCAAGCGTTACGGCATCGGCCGCGAACAGATGGATGCCTATGGCCTCCAGTCGCAGCAGCGCACGGCCGCGGGGCAGGCCGCCGGCAAGTTCGACGACGAGATCGTGCCCGTGACCGCGACGATGGCGATCGTGAACAAGGAAACCAAGGAGGTCACCCACAAGGAGGTGACGCTCACCAAGGACGAAGGCAACCGCGCCGACACGACGCTGGAAGGCCTGCAGAGCCTGAAGGCCGTGATCGAAGGGGGCACGATCACCGCCGGCAATGCGTCGCAGCTGTCCGATGGTGCATCGGCCGCGGTGGTGATGGAAGAGAAGGTGGCGGAGCGGCGCGGGCTGACCCCGCTGGGTCGCTATATCGGCATGGCGGTCGC
>DASVUT010000650.1:0-7607 GCA_036386955.1 Sphingomonas sp.
AGCCGCGGCATCACCGTCAATTGCGTGGCACCGGGCTTCATCCGATCGGCGATGACCGACGGCCTGCCCGACGCGCAAAAGGCGGCACTGATGCAGCGCATCCCGGCCGGTGACCTGGGCAGCGGCGAGGATATCGGGGCCGCGGTGGTCTATCTTGCTAGCCGGGAAGCAGGCTATGTCACCGGGCAGACGCTGCATGTGAACGGCGGCATGGCGATGCTGTAAAAGCGCGTGGCACGGCCCCTTGCCTTGACCCCAAGCGCGTTCTACCTGCGTTCAGGAAGACACCAAACCCCGCATCGAGAGGGAAGAATATGACCGAGACCGCCGACCGCGTGAAGAAGATCGTCGTCGAGCACCTGGGCGTCGAGGCCGAAAAGGTGACGGAGGATGCCAGCTTCATCGACGATCTCGGTGCCGACAGCCTCGACATCGTCGAGCTGGTGATGGCGTTCGAGGAAGAGTTCGGCGTCGAGATTCCCGACGATGCCGCCGAGAAGATCACGACCGTCAAGGACGCGATCACCTATATCGACGAGCACAAGGGCTAAGGCCTGCCGGGTCGACCGCAGGTCGATCGATGAACGGCTCCCCGCCCCCATGCTGAGGGCAGGGAGCCGTTTTCACGTTGAAAGCAAGAGGAAGTAGCGCATGCGGCGTGTGGTCGTAACCGGACTGGGCCTGGTCACTCCCCTGGGGAGCGATGTCGAGACGGCCTGGGCGAACCTGATCGCGTCGCGGTCGGGCGCGGGGCCGATCACGCGCTTCGACGCGTCCGATCAGAAGTGCCGGATCGCGTGCGAGGTGAAGCCCGCCGATCATCCGTACGGCTTCGAACCTAATAAGCGCGTCGATCACAAGGTGCAGCGGCAGGTCGACCTGTTCATCACCTTTGGCATCGACGCCGCCGGGCAGGCGCTCGAGGATGCCGGGCTGACCGACATGACCGAGGAAGAACGCTTCCGCGCGGGCTGTTCGATCGGATCGGGCATTGGCGGCCTGCCGGGGATCGAGAGCGAATCGATCATCCGCCACACCAAGGGGCCAAGCCGGGTCAGCCCGCATTTCGTCCACGGCCGGCTGATCAATCTCATCTCGGGACAGGTTTCGATCAAATACGGGCTGATGGGTCCCAATCACGCGGTGGTGACCGCCTGTTCGACGGGCGCGCATTCGATTGGCGACGCGGCGCGGATGATCGCGATGGACGACGCCGACGTGATGCTGGCCGGCGGATCGGAAAGCGCGCTGTGCCCGCTCGGCATCGCGGGCTTCGCCCAGGCGCGAGCCTTGTCCACCGGCTTCAACGACACGCCCGAAAAGGCGAGCCGCCCGTATGACCGCGACCGCGACGGCTTCGTCATGGGCGAAGGTGCCGGCGTCGTCGTGCTGGAGGAATATGAGCGCGCCAAGGCGCGCGGTGCCAAAATCTACGCCGAGGTGATTGGCTATGGCCTGTCGGGCGACGCGTACCACGTCACCGCGCCGCATCCCGAAGGATCGGGGGCGTTCCGGGCCATGGAGATGGCGATGAAGCGGTCCGGGCTGCAGCTGTCGGACATCGATTACGTCAATGCGCACGGCACCTCGACGCCGCTGGGCGACGAGCTGGAGCTGGGGGCGATCCGGCGGCTGTTCGGCGATGCGCTGAGCGGCATGTCGATGAGCTCGACCAAGTCAGCGATCGGGCATCTGCTAGGCGGCGCGGGCGCGGTGGAGGCGATCTTCTGCATCCTGGCGATGCGCGACAGCATCGTGCCGCCGACGCTCAATCTTGATACGCCGGACGAGGGGACCGAAGGAGTGGACCTGGTCCCGCACCACGCCAAGAAGCGGCCGGTGACGGCGGTGCTGAACAACAGCTTCGGCTTTGGCGGCACCAACGCGTCGCTCGTGATGCGCGCGGTCTGATCGGTTGCGCAAGCTCGGGTGCCTGGGACTGCTGGTCGCGTGTGCGATCCTGGGGGTGATCTGGTTCACCAGCGGCTGGGCGACCAGCGGTCCGCTGACCAAGCCACAGACCTTCGTGGTGCCGCAAGGGGCGAGCCTGTCATCGACCGCGACCGCGCTGGAGAAGGCGGGCGCGATCACGTCCGCCAACTGGTTCCGGCTACACGCGCGCTGGCTAGGGTCGGGCGAGCCGATCAAGGCCGGCGAATATCAACTGCCCGCCAAGGCCAGCGGATCGGACATCCTGGCGCTGCTGCAATCGGGCAAGGCGCTGCAGCGCATGGTCGTGGTGCCCGAAGGCTATCCGTCGGTGTTGGTCCACGACGCGCTGATGCGGGCCGAGGGGCTGACCGGGACGGTGCCGGTACCGGTCGAAGGATCGGTGCTGCCCGATAGCTATGCGTTCCAGCGCGGCGATACGCGTGCGAGCGTGGTCGAGCGGATGCAGCGGGCGATGCGCGCCTATCTGGCCCAGGCCTGGGCCAAGCGGAAGCCGGGCATCGCGGTGCGGACCCCCGCCGAGGCGATCACGCTGGCCGCCATCGTCGAGAAGGAAACGGGCAAGCCGTCCGAGCGGCGCACGGTCGCGGCTGTCTATGGCAACCGCCTGCGTGCAGGCATGCCGTTGCAGGCGGACCCTACCGTCATCTACCCGATCACCAAGGGTCGGCCGCTCGGTCGGCGCATCCTGCGGTCGGAGCTGAACGCGAAGAACGGGTATAATACCTATGCGAGCGCGGGCCTGCCGGTCGGGCCGATCGCGAACCCAGGACGCGCGAGCATAGACGCAGTGCTCGATCCGGCGCAGTCGTCTGCGCTGTACTTTGTCGCCGACGGCACGGGTGGGCACGTGTTCGCGAACACGCTCGACCAGCACAATGCGAATGTGCGCAAATGGTATGCGATCCGGCGGCAACGGGGAGAGATGTAGCACCCCTTTGTGCTCCCGCGAAGGCGGGAGCCCAGACTGGGTCTCCGCCTTCGCCGGGACGCAAGGCTACACCCGCAACCCCGCCGCCGCGCGTGCCTTCAGCTCCACCTCCGCCATCGTGCCGCCGGTAACCCATGACCCGCCAACGCACAGCACCGGCTTGAACGCCAGCCAGTCGGGCGCGGTCGCCTCCGTGATGCCGCCGGTGGGGCAGAAGCGGCACTGGTAGAACGGTGCGGCCAAGGCTTTCAGAGCCTTGAGGCCGCCGCTGGTCTCGGCGGGGAAGAACTTGAAGTGCGTCAGTCCCAGGTCCAGCCCGCGCATGATGTCACCAGCCGTGGCGATGCCGGGCAGATAGGGCACGCCGCTGCCGACGATCGCGTCGCCCAGCCGCAGCGACAGTCCGGGCGAGACGATGAACTCGGCATCGACCTTCATCACGGCTTCGAACTGATCGGTCGAGACCACGGTGCCCGCGCCGACGATCGCACCGGGCACGCGCTTCATCTCGGCGATGGCGTCAAGCGCGGCGGGGGTGCGTAGCGTGACTTCGAGGACGCGCAGGCCGCCCGCCACCAGCGCCTCGGCCAGCGGCCTGGCAGTGGCGGCGTCGTCGATGACCAGCACCGGGATGACGGCGCTGGTCTGCATGATATCGGCTATGGTCACGAATGCTCCTGCGCAAAGGCGGCAGCGGCCCCGAACAGGCCAGGCTGGGGGTGAGTGATCAGCTTGACGGGGAGACCCGCCATCAGCGACTGGAACCGGCCCTTTGCGATGAACCGGTTGCCGAAGCCGGAGCGCAACAGCCGGTCCTTGATCCGCAGACCCAGCCCGCCCGCGATCACGACGCCGTTCGCGCCGTGCGCCAGCGCGAGATCACCTGCGACCGCGCCCAGCGCGAGGCAGAAGCGGTCGAGCGCGGCAAGCGCGATCGGGTCGGTGCCTTCGAGCGCTTCCGTCCAGATCGCCTTGTCATCGCGGCTGGGCACGGAGCGGCCCTCGAGCAGCGCGAGCGTTTCGTAGATGGCGACGATCGCCGGCCCCGCGCAGACCCGTTCCGCGGATACGCGCGTGAAGGTCTGGCGCAGGCGCTTTAGGATCGCATCCTCGATGCCGTCGAGCGGCGCATAATCGATATGGCCGCCCTCGGTCGGCAGGACGTGATAGCGCCCTCCGATCTTGAACACCTGCGCCACGCCGAGTCCGGTTCCCGGCCCGCAGACAGTCGTCACGCCCTCCGCCGGAAGCGGCGTGTCGGGGCCACAGAGATGGTCGAACGCGGTCTGCGGCAACTGCGCGACCGCATGGCCGATGGCACCGAAATCGTTGATGATCGTCCAGGTCGGCGCGCCAAGGCGTTCGGGGATCAGCGATGGGCGGATGATCCACGGGTTGTTGGTCAGCCGGATCATGTCGCCGGTGATCGGCGAGGCGACCGAGATGGCCGCGGCTGGTGGCAGCGGCTGGCCGTGCGCGGCGGCGAACGCCTGCCACGCGGTTTGCAGCGAGGCATGTTCGGCCGTCTTCTGCGTCATCGGCTCGCCCAGCGACACGACGCGGCCGCCCTCCACCTCCGCAATGGCGAAGCGGGCGTGTGTGCCTCCGATATCAACCGCTACGACCTGCATCCCGCTTCCCCCGTTATGCTGAACCCGTTTCAGCATCCGTGCGATGCCGCTGAAATCAGGTGCGACACCTCTGCCGCCGCATGGACCCTGAAACAAGTTCAGGGTGACGCAGAATCATAGTCCCGCCCCCGCCAGCACCGCTGAAGCCCCACGTTCCGCTTCGTCCGCCGCACCGCGGAACAGGCCGAACAGCTCGCGGCCCATGCCGCTGACCGGCGGCGGCGCGCCGACGCAGACGCGGGCGGCCCATTCGTCCGGATCGACCAGCGCATCGAGCGTGCCGGTGACCGCATCGACGCGGATCATGTCCCCGTCGCGGATCAGCCCGATCGCGCCGTCCAGCAGCGCTTCCGGGCTGACATGGATCGCGCAGGGCACCTTGCCGCTCGCCCCCGACATCCGCCCGTCGGTGACGAGCGCGACGCGGAAGCCGCGGTTCTGGAGGACGCCGAGCGGCGGGGTCAGCTTGTGGAGTTCGGGCATGCCGTTGGCGCGCGGGCCTTGGAAGCGGACCACGACGACCACGTCCTGTTCGAGTTCGCCCGCCTCGAAGGCTTTCAGTACGTCGAGCTGGTCGGAGAAGACACGCGCGGGCGCCTCGACCACCCAGCGTGCGGGATCGACCGCTGAGACCTTGATGCACGCGCGGCCGATATTGCCCTGCAGAATCCGCATGCCGCCATCGGCCGAAAAGGGTGCGTCGGGCGATCGGAGGATCGTCGCGTCACCGGTGGGGCCCGGATCGACCCAGGCGAGCGTGTCGCCTTCGATCACGGGTTTCTGTCCAAAGGCGGACAGATTCGACCCGCCGACCGTCAGCAGGTCGCGGTGGAGGTGACCGCTGCCGAGCAGCTCGCGCACCACATAAGGCATGCCGCCGGCCGCCTCGAACGCGTTCACATCGGCCGACCCGTTGGGATAGACGCGCGCGATCAGCGGTACGGCGCGCGACAGGGTGTCGAAATCCTCCCAGTCGATGATGATCCCAGCCGCGCGCGCGATCGCGGGAACATGGAGGAGGTGGTTGGTCGAGCCCCCCGTCGCCAGCAGTCCGACCGCGGCGTTGACGATCGCGCGTTCGTCGACGCACAATCCGATCGGCCGGTAATCATTGCCGCGCGCGCCGATCGCCGCCAGCCGGTGGACCGCCGCGCGGGTCAGTTCCTGGCGCAGCTTGGTGCCCGGATTGACGAAGGCGGCACCTGGCATGTGTAGGCCCATCACCTCCATCATCATCTGGTTGGTGTTGGCCGTGCCGTAGAAGGTGCAGGTACCCTTCGTATGATAGGCCGCGACCTCGGCATCGAGCAGCTCTTCGCGGTCCGCCAGCCCCTCGGCGAACCGTTCGCGCACCGCCGCCTTGGCCTTGTTGGCAAGGCCGGATGGCATCGGGCCGCCCGGGATCAGGATCATGGGCAAATGGCCGAACCGCAGCGCGCCCATCAGCAGCCCGGGCACGATCTTGTCGCAGATACCGAGCAGCGCGGCGCCTTCGAACACGCCGTGGCTGAGCGCGATGGCGGTCGATAGGGCGATGGTGTCGCGGCTGAACAGCGACAGCTCCATCCCCGGATAGCCCTGCGTCACGCCGTCGCACATCGCCGGCACGCCGCCCGCGACCTGCGCGGTCGCGCCGACTTCGCGTGCCCAGACCTTCATCTGTTCGGGGTAACGGTAGTAGACCGCATGTGCCGACAGCATGTCGTTATAGGCGGTGACCAGGCCGATGTTCATGCCGCGATCGGCACGCATCGCGTCGCGGTCCTCATCCGTCCCGGCATAAGCATGCGCGATGTTGGCGCAGCCCAGATTGGGGCGACGGATCGTCGTCTCGCGCTCGCGCTCGATCAGATCGAGATAGGCGCGGCGGGGGCCGCGCGAGCGCTCGATGATGCGGTCGGTGACAGCGAGGATGGTCGGGTTCATGCGTCTACCTTGTACCCCCGCGAAGGCGGGGGTCCAGTCTGGGTCCCCGCCTTCGCGGGGACACAAAGATGGGCTGGATCACGGCGCCCAGTGAATGTCCACCGGCAATTCCACATCCGCCAGCACACGTCCGATCGGATAGGGCGAGGACGGGCCCTGTTCGATCGCGCGTTCGATCACGTCGCGCTTGCCCTGGCCCGTCACCGCGATCATCAGCGCGCGCGCAGTAACGATGCCGGCGCGCGACAGGGTGACGCGCGGCAGCGGCGCTTCGGGGGGCAAGGGATCGGGCATGACGCCCAGCGCGCGGCGCTCGCGCGGGCCGGCCAGCGCCTCGTCATAATCGGGACCTGGAAAGATCGAGGCCGTGTGCCCGTCCGCGCCCACGCCCAGAAGGCACAGATCGAGCGGCCAGTGCAGATCCTGCATCAGCGCATCGGCCGACCGGCCCGCCGCCTTGTAATCCGCCGTCGCGCTCGGCACGATCGGCATGACGCGCGCGCCCTTGGGGATGAAGGCCTTGCCGATCATTGTCACGTTGGACAGCGGATCGCCCAGCTTCACGATCCGTTCGTCGGTCGGCACGATGGTCACGCGCTTCCAGTCGAGCTTGGCCTGGGCAAGCTTGGCATAGATGGCGACGGGCGTCTTGCCGCCGGGCAGCGCGATGACCGCCGCGCCGCGCGCGTCGATCGCGGACTCGATCACGAATTGCACGTCGCCCGCGACCGCGTCCGCCATCTCGGCCGCGTCGTCATAATCCCACCATTCGATTTCGGTCATCATGCTTCCTTCTTGTACCCCCGCGAAGGCGGGGGTCCAGATTGGGCTCCCGCCTGCGCGGGAGCACATCGTCAATCGTCCTGCCAGGTCACGTCGTCGCGCTCGGTGAGCGCGATCGCCGCCGACGGTCCCCAGGTCCCGGTCGGATAGCTTTTGGGCTTCATCCCCGTCTCGGCCCAGCCGGCGCGGATTGCGTCGATCCAGCGCCACTGTGCCTCCACCTCGTCGCGGCGAACGAACAGGGTCTGGTCACCTTCGATCAGGTCGAGCAGCAACCGCTCATAGGCGATCCGCCGCCTGGTGCCTGAGAACTCATGATCCAGGCTGAGGTTCAGCGGCACTTCGCGCAGCCGCACGCCCTCGCGGTCGAGCCCCGGCTCCTTAGC
>DASVUT010000651.1:0-2540 GCA_036386955.1 Sphingomonas sp.
CGATCTCGGCACTCCCGACATCCGTCGCAGGTTCGACGCGTATTCCGGCTCGATCGGCGCCAGCATCGGGCTCGGCGAGACGGTCCGCTTCGGCCTCAACGGCACGCACAGCGAGCGCGCGCCGTCGGCCGAAGAACTCTACGCCAACGGCCCGCACGCGGGCACGCAGGCGTTCGAGGTCGGCGATCCGACCTTCCGCAAGGAAAAGAGCAACGGCGTCGAAGCGACGCTGAAGGGTTCGGGCGACGGATATAGCTTCGGCTTCTCGGCCTATCACAACTGGTTCGACAACTTCATCTACGAGCAGCCGACGGGTGAGGTCGAGGACGACTTGCCGGTGTTCCTGTTCCAGCAGGCCGATGCCCGCTTCTACGGCTTCGAGGCGGAAGGATCGGTCCGGCTCGCCCGCTTCGGCGAGACCGCGATCGTGGTCGATGGCGTCGCGGACTACACGCGGGCCACGGTCCGCCGTGTCGGTGCTGTGCCGCGCATCCCCCCGCTGCGTGTCCTTGGCGGCATCGAAGCACAGGGCCAGGCCTTCTCCGCGCGCGCCGAGGTGGAACATGTGACCGAGCAGGACCGCATCGCCGCGTTCGAATCGCCGACCAGCGCCTTCACGCTCGTCAACGCATCGATCGCGTTCCGCCCGTTCGGCCGCAACAACCCGACCAGCCTCACGGCATCGGTGAACAACATCCTCGACGTGACCGCACGCCGCCACGCCAGCTTCCTGAAGGACTTCGCGCCTCTCGCCGGCCGCGACGTCCGAGTCAGCGCCCGCGTGTCGTTCTGATCGAGGCGGTGCGCGCGACCGGTATCGCGTCGCTCGCATCGTCGCGGTCGAGCCTGCGTCGTTCTGTGACGTCCGCTGGCGAGGCGACGTGATGCTGTCAGCATTCGCATTTGGACTGACGGTCACGCTCGCCACGCTTGCCGGCGGGCTGCTGGCCCTTCGCCTTCGCCTTCGCGATCGGATCGTCCTCGTTCTCGGCATCATCGCTGGCGTGGTCCTCGGCGTCGCCGTGTTCGACCTCATCTCCGAAGCGATCGAGCTCGGGCGTGGCCGCTGCTCGACCGCGCGCTCGGGCGAGCCAAATGGCTGCTCATCGCTTGGCGACCGCATCTGGGGCCTGCGATGCTGACGCTCCACAGCTTCCTTGACGGCATGGGGATTGGGCTTGCCTTCCAGATCGACGCCGAAGCTGGCTGGCTGGTCGCGCTCGCCGTTCTGACCCATGACGATCAGACGGTATCACGTCGTGAGCCTTTGCTTGACCGCCAAGGCGGAGGAAGCCGCGCACGGCTGATTGGCGCTCAATGGGGCCGCCCCGCTGCTCGGCGTATTCACCAGGCCCAGCATCACCGTTCCAGCGGCCATGTTGGCACCGATGTTGGCGGTCTTCGCCGGCGTGTTCCTTCATATCGGCGCGTGCGAGCTGGTGCCGCGGGCATGCGCTCGACCCCCGCTTGCGCACCACCGTCGCGACGCTCGTCGGAATGGGTCTGATGTTCGGCGTGTCGATTGTGGCTCGCTGACGCCCTGCCCTATGCTGGCGTATGTTCATCCAGGCTTTCGCGGACCTTCGATCATGACGATGTGTAGCCAGATCGGCGGCGGGCACGACCACCACCACGCCGAACGCGCCACGACGATCGTCCTGGTGCTCACCCTCGTCACCATGGCGTTGGAGATCGCGGCGGGCTGGTGGACCGGATCGATGGCGTTGCTCGCCGATGGTTGGCACATGGGCATGCACGCGGCCGCGATGGGCGTCGCGGTGTTGGCCTATCGCTTCGCCAGGCAGCGCGCGAACTCGCCGCGATAGGGCTTTGGCGCGGGCAAGGCAGCCGATCTCGGTGGCTACACCAACGCGGTCCTGTCCGCGGTCGTGGCGGTTCTGATCGCCGGAGAGTCGGTGGAACGGCTCGTCACGCCGGGACGGATCGACTTCGGCGCGGCGGTCGTCGTCGCGGTCATCGGGTTGGCGGTCAACCTGCTCAGCGCCTGGCTTCTCCGCGACGCCCCGCACAATCACGGCCATGAAGATCACAATCGCGAAGCGGCGTTCGTCCACGTTCTGTCGGACGCGCTCACGTCGGCGCTCGCCATCGTCGCGCTGTTCTGTGGCCGGCAGTTCGGGCTGATCTGGCTCGACCCGTTCATCGGCCTGATCGGTGCCGTGGTGATCCTGCGCTGGTCGTGGGCGCTCGCCCGACGTTCGAGCGGTGTGCTGCTCGATCCCGCCCCGACCGCGGCAACCATCTGGCGCATTCGTACGATCGTTGCCGAACATGGTGACGAGATTCATGACCTTCATGTCTGGCCGATCGCCGCCGGCCACTTTGCCGCGACGGTCAGCGCGACGCCGACCGGTCACGGCAGCTATCGCGCGGACATCCTGGCATTGCCGGGGATCGTCCACCTGACGCTCGACCGCTCGGGTCCAGCCCGCGCGAGCCGAACGACCACTCCCATTGCGATCATCACCACTGACTTTCGGGGCAACGCATCGCCAGCAACCAGGTCCGTGAAACCCGCT
>DASVUT010000652.1:0-5149 GCA_036386955.1 Sphingomonas sp.
TGTTTTCCAGCTCAAGCAGCCGCAGGAAACCGTGCGTGCCACGGTCGAAAGCGCAATGCGCGCGGTGCTGGCGACGACGCGGTTCCAGCAGGCGATCGGTGACGGGCGGATCGAGATCGAGGCGCGTGTGGCCGAGCTCAGCCAGCAGATCCTGGACGATTACCAGTCGGGTGTCCGCATTCAGGGCGTGTCGATCAACCGCGCCACCGCGCCGCAGCAGATCGTCGAAGCGTTCAACGACGTGACCGCCGCGCAGCAGGATGCGGCCGCCGCGCTGAACAACGCGCAATCCTATTCGTCGCAGAAGATCGCGCAGGCACAGGGTGCCGCCGCCGAGTTCGACCAGGTGTATGAGCAGTACCGGCTCGCGCCCGACGTGACCCGTCGCCGGCTTTATTACGAGACCATGGAGGCGGTGCTGGCCAAGAGCGACAAGACGATCATCGAGGCGCCGGGCGTCGTCCCGTACCTGCCGCTCGACCGCGCACGCGGTGCGCCCGAGCCGCAGGTCGAACCGGCCGCGCCGGCGGCGGGAGCAGCCCGATGAACGCGGTTCTGTGGCGCAACCCGGTGGTGCTCGGCATCGCCGCGCTGTTGCTGGTCATCCTCGCATCGGCGACCTTCGCCGTCGTGCCCGAACAAAGCCAAGCGGTGATCTATCGGCTGGAACAGCCGATCCGGGTCATCAACCGGTATCAGCCAAATCAGCCGCTCGGGCAGGGCGGCGGGCTGATCATGCGGGTGCCGTTCATCGACCGAATCGTGCGGGTCGACAAGCGCGTGCTCGATCTGGACCTGGAGAACACGCTGGTGCTGTCGACCGATCAGCTGCGGCTGAACGTCGATGCGTTCGCGCGCTTCCGCGTCGTCGATCCGCGGCTGATGGTGTCGACCGCCGGTAGCGAGGAGGGCGTCGTCAGCCAGCTGACCCCGATCTTTGGATCGGCGCTGCGCAACGAACTGGGCAAGCGTACCTTTGCAGCGCTTCTGTCGCCCGAGCGCGGGCGGGTGATGGACGCGATCCAGGCCGGGCTGCAGCGCGATGCCGCCAAGTACGGCGTGCAGATCGTTGACGTGCGGATCAAGCATGCCGACCTGCCCGAGGGGCGTCCGCTCGACAGCGCGCTCAAGCGGATGGAGTCGCAGCGCAAGCAGGAAGCGACCAACATCCGCGCGCAAGGCAGCAAGCAGGCGCAGATCATGCGCGCCGAAGCGGATGCGCAGGCCGCGCGGGTCTATGCGGCGAGTTTCGGTAAGGATGCCGAGTTCTACGATTTCTATCGCGCGATGGAATCGTACCGGCGAACGTTCAACGCCGATGGCAACCCGCCGGGTGGTGGTTCCACCGGGTTCGTGCTGTCGCCTAACAATGCTTATCTTCGCCAGTTCCAGGGGCGGGTGCGTTGATCGATTATCACACCATTTAGACGATCGTTGCGCCCCTCGCGCTTGAACATGACCGGATCGTTCATATTCAACTAGTGTTCAGCCGATTTCGTGCAGTGCCCGTGTATCGGACTACAAACGTTTTCGAGAGGAAGTGACCCCCGTGCGTTACGCATATGCCATTACCAGTGCGCTTCTCCTCGGTGGAGCGACCGCGACTCTCGCGCTCCAGCCGGGCAATGCTCAGACCGCGCAGAACGAGCCCGGCTCCATCGCCGCTTCGGCCCCGCGTCCCGGCGCGCCGATGAGCTTTGCCGACATGGTCGCCAAGCTGCAGCCGGCGGTTGTCAACATTTCCACCAAGCAGACTATCGCCGTTGCCCGCCCGCAGGCGAACCCGTTCGCGGGCACGCCGTTCGAAGGGTTCTTCGGCCAACAACCTCAGCAGCAGCCCGGGCCCCAGCGGCGCGAGGGCCAGTCGCTCGGGTCGGGCTTCATCATCTCGGGCGATGGCTATGTCGTGACGAACAGCCATGTCGTCGCCCCGGCGCGCGGCGCCACCGTTGAGTCGATTACGGTGACGATGCCCGACCGCAAGGAATATACCGCGCGGCTGGTCGGACGTGACGAAGCTTCGGATCTGGCACTGCTGAAGATCGAGGGGCAGAACCTGCCCTATGTCCGTTTCGGTGACTCGGCGCGGGCGCGGGCGGGTGACTGGGTCGTCGCGATCGGCAACCCGTTCGGACTGGGCGGCACCGTGACCGCGGGGATCGTCTCGGCGGTGCACCGCGTGACGGGTCAGGGCGGGGCCTATGATCGCTTCATCCAGACCGATGCCTCGATCAACCAGGGCAATTCGGGCGGGCCGATGTTCAACCTGAACGGCGACGTGATCGGCATCAACAGCCAGATCTTCTCGCAGTCGGGCGGCAATATCGGCATCGGGTTCGCCATCCCGGCCGAGGAAGCCAAGCCGATCATCGACACGCTGATGAAGGGCCAGAAGATCCAGCGCGGCTATCTGGGGGTCAACCTGAACGGCGGCACGATCGACGACGACGCCGCCGCTGCATTGGGTATCCCCAAGAACCAGGGCGAGTTGCTGGCGGGCGTGACGCCGGGCGGCCCGGCCGCGCGCGCAGGGCTTCGCGCGGGCGATGTCGTGACCAAGGTCAATGGGCAGACGGTGACCCCGGACAATACCCTGTCGTATCTGGTGTCCAACGTCCGCCCTGGGCAGACCGCGCGCCTGGACGTTATCCGCAACGGGCGGCCGCAGACGGTGAATGTCACCGTCGATGCGCGTCCGTCGGAGCAGCAGCTTGCGGCATTGTCCGGTGCGGGCAACGAGTTCAGCATGAACGAGGACGAGGCCGGCAGCACGGCGACGACGCCGGCGTCGGGCAACGGCATCGGGCTGACCGTCCAGGCGCTGACCCCGGCGATCGCGCGCGCGATCAACGTCGATTCGACCGTGCAGGGCGGGGGCGTCGCGCAGGTCGAACCGACCAGCGACGCGGCCGGCAAGCTGCAGCGGGGCGATGTGATCTCGGCCGTGAACGGCACCCCCGTGCGTACGCCGACTGAATTATCGGCGGCGGTGGCCGCGCAGAAGAGCGCCGGGCGGCCGTCGGTGCTGCTGCTGGCGCAGCGCGCGCGGGGACCGGCGCGGTATCTGCCGGTGAAGATCAAGTAAGGCGTCTTCCGGTTAGAAATGGGGCCGTCGTTCTTCGGAACGGCGGCCCTTTTTTTTGCTTCTCTTCCGCCTTCGCGGGAGAGGCCGGGTGAGGGAATTCTTCCTTCGGCTGCGGAGCTCAAACTGACGAAGAAGGCCCTCACCCAACCCTCTCCCGCGAAGAGCGGGAGAGGGCTAAGAGGGTGGCAGATTTGGGCGGGGGCAGTGACATGGATCATATCTTCATCGGGGCGAGTGCGGGCGGGGTGCCGCAGCGGCTCGATCTGCGGCGGGCGAACCGGCACGGGCTGATCGCGGGGGCGACGGGCACGGGCAAGACGGTGACGCTGCAAGGGTTGGTCGAAGGCTTTTCGGCCGCCGGGTGCCCGTGCATCGTTGCCGATGTGAAGGGTGATCTGGCGGGCCTCGCGATGGCGGGGTCGCCGACGGGCAAGCTGCACGGCGTATGGGTGGAGCGCGCGGCGGCGGTCGGCGACACAGGCTGGGCGTATGCCGACAATCCGGTGCAGTTCTGGGATCTGTTCGGCGAACTGGGACACCCGATCCGCACCACGGTGACCGAGATGGGTCCGTTGCTGATCGCGCGGCTGCTGGGGCTGAACGAGGTCCAGGAAGGCGTGCTGGCGATCGCGTTCCATGTGGCCGACGCCGAAGGGCTGCCGTTGATCGATCTCGACGATCTGCAGGCGATGCTGGTCGATTGCGCGGCGCGCGCGGCCGAGCTGACGACGACGCATGGCAATGTGTCCAAACAGTCGGTGGGCGCGATCCAGCGCGCGCTGCTCCAGTTGCGGTCGCAGGGCGGCGACGGGTTCTTCGGCGAACCCGCGCTCGATCTGGATGATCTGATCGCGGTGGACGAGCGCGGGCGCGGGGTCGTCAATATCCTGGCGGCCGAGAAGCTGATGGCGGCGCCCAAGCTGTACGCGACGTTCCTGCTGTGGCTGTTGTCCGAACTATGGGAGCAGCTTCCCGAGATCGGCGACGTCGACAAGCCGCGGCTGGTGTTCTTCTTCGACGAAGCGCATCTGCTGTTCGCGGACGCGCCCGCCGCGCTGCTGGAGAAGATCGAACAGGTCGTGCGGCTGATCCGGTCCAAGGGCGTGGGCGTGTATTTCATTACCCAGAACCCGCTCGATATTCCCGACAAGGTCGCGGGGCAGCTCGGCAACCGCGTGCAGCATGCGCTCAGGGCCTTTACCCCGCGCGATCAGGCGGCGGTGCGCGCGGCGGCGGAGACGTTCCGCGCCAATCCGGGCGTGGACGTGGCGACCGCGATCACCGAGCTGCGCGTGGGCGAGGCGCTGGTGTCGCTGCTCCAGGCGGACGGCGCGCCGTCGCCGGTCGAACGCACGCTGATCAAACCGCCGGCAAGCCGGGTGGGGCCGCTCGACGCCAAGGAGCGCGGCGTGATGATCGCGACCGACGCGATCGGCGATCGCTATGATCAGGTGGTCGACCGCGAGTCCGCCGAGGAGATGCTGGGCGCACGCACGCGCGAAGCGGTCGCGGCGGCGGCGGAGATCGAGGCGGCCGATGCCGATGCCAAGGCCGCGGCGGTGCGCTCGAAAGAGGATGCGCGGGCGGCGCGCGAGGCCGCCAAGGCACAGGCCATCGAGGCGCGCGAAGAAGCGCGGCGGCAGCGCGAGGCTGACCGGGAGGCTGCGAATTCGCCCTGGGGCAATGCGGTGACGTCGGCCACGCGCGCGGCCTCGTCGTCGATCGGGCGGCAGGTCGCCAACGAGATCGGCCGCGAAGTGTTCGGGACGCGCCGGCGCGGGCGATCCGCAGGGGCCGGGCTGGTCGGAACCGTGCTGCGCGGTGTATTGGGGGGGCTGTTTCGCGGGCGATAGGTGAGCGCATGACTTTGGGTGACGGGCAGTTCGACTGGGCGAGCGCGGGCGACGCACAGCTGGACGATGTCGTGACGCTGCGCCGCGCGATCCATGCCGAACCCGAAGTGGGGCTGCATTGCCCGATGACGACGGCCAAGGCGAAGGCGGCGCTCGCCGGGCTGCCGCTGGAGATCCACGACAGCCGATCGACGACGGGCTTCGTCGCGAT
>DASVUT010000653.1:0-2494 GCA_036386955.1 Sphingomonas sp.
ATCTCCGCCAGCAAGAACGCCAGCTCCAGCGACTGCCCCGCGTTCAGCCGCGGATCGCAATGCGTGTGGTAGCGGTCGGCCAGGTCGAGCTCGGATATGTCGATCGCGCCGCCGGTGCATTCGGTGACGTTCTGCCCGGTCATTTCGGCGTGGATGCCACCCGCATGCGTGCCCTCCGCGCGGTGCACGGCGAAGAAGCCGCGCACTTCGGCCAGGATGCGGTCGAACGGCCGCGTCTTGTAGCCGGCGAGCGCCACCGTGTTGCCGTGCATCGGATCGCACGACCACACGACCGGATGCCCTTCACGGGTGACGGCGCGGATCAGCCGCGGCAGGGCGGCTTCGATCTTGTCATAGCCATAGCGGGTGATCAGCGTGATGCGCCCGGGTGTGCGCGCCGCATTGAGCGTGTCGAGCATCCGCAGGGCCGCGTCCAGGTCCAGGCTGGGGCCGCATTTGATCCCGATCGGATTGCCGATCCCGCGCAGGAACTCGACATGCGCCGATCCTTCGAACCGGGTGCGATCGCCGATCCACAGGAAATGCGCCGACGTGTCGTACCAGTCGCCGGTCAGCGAATCCTGCCGCGTCATCGCCTGCTCATAGGGGAGCAGCAACGCCTCATGGCTGGTGAAGAAGCTGGTCTGCGCGAGCTGCGGCACGGTTTCCGGGTCGATCCCGCACGCGGCCATGAACTCCAGCGCTTCGCCGATGCGGTCGGCGGTTTCGGCGTATTTCTTGGCCCAGGGGCTACGGCCCATGAAGTCGTGCGTCCACCGGTGGACCTGGTGGAGATTGGCATAGCCACCCTGGGCAAAGGCGCGCAGCAGGTTCAGCGTCGCGGCGGATTGCGCATAGGATCGGATCATCCGCTGCGGATCGGGGCGCCGCGATTCGGGGGTGAAGGCGATGTCGTTGACATTGTCGCCGCGATAGGAGGGCAGCTCGACACCATCGATCGTCTCGGTGGGGGTCGAGCGCGGCTTGGCGAATTGCCCGGCCATCCGCCCCAGCTTCACCACGGGCAGCTTGGACGCGAAGGTGAGCACGACGGCCATCTGCAGGATGACGCGGAACGTGTCGCGGATGGTGTTAGGGTGGAATTCGGCGAAGCTTTCGGCGCAGTCGCCACCTTGGAGCAGAAAAGCGCGGCCGGCGGCGACATCGGCCAGATCAGCGGTCAGCTTGCGCGCTTCGCCGGCAAAGACCAGCGGTGGATAGTTGCGCAGCGTCTCGCACGCCGATTCCAGCGCGACGGCATTGGGATAATCGGGCAACTGCCGCGCTTCATGCGCGGTCCAGCTGTTGGGGGCCCAGTTGGCGGCCATGATCATGTCCTTCGCTAACGCTGTGTGCCATGCGCGCAATCGCCCTGCGGCGCAATATTAGGGCGCGCTAGTAGCCGGCGGACAAGTCCACCACGTTGCGCATCGGGCGACCTTCGCGCCATGCGGACAGGTTTGCGAGGAACAGCGTGGCGGCGCGCGAGAACATCGTCGTCTGGCTGCGGCCCGACAGGTGCATCGAGATCAGGCAGTTGGGGGCGGTCCAGAGTGGGTGCGCGGCGGGTAGCGGCTCGGGGTCGGTCGGGTCGAGGAACGCGCCCGCGATCCCCGACGTCTCCAACGCGGTGACGAGCGCGTCCTGGTCGACCATGTCGCCGCGTGCGATGTTGATGAGCCATGCCGAGCGCTTCATGCCGGCCAGCTCTTGGGGGCCGATCATCATCCGCGTCTCGCCGGTCGAGGGCGCGGCCAGAATGATCCAGTCGTTACGGTCGATCTCTGCGCGCCATGCGTCCGGCCGCAATGTGCCGTCGGTCCCTGAGCGCGTGACCCCGGTCACCGCGACCCCGAACGCGCGCAACCGCTCGCCGATCAGCCGCCCGATCGTGCCGTAGCCGATGATCAGCGCCGCGCTTCCGGCGAGTTCGACTTTGCCGGGCGCGTCCGCCGGCCATTCGCGCGCGTCCTGTGCGCGCACCACCATGTCGTATCGCTTGGCCGCGGCGAGCATGCCAAGCACAGCATATTCGGCGACCGCGACGGCGTTGATGCCCGCTCCGTTCGTGACGGTGACGCCGCGTTCGCGCAGCAGGTCGAGCGGGAACGCATCGAGCCCGGCATAGATGGTTGAAATCCAGCGCAGGCCGGGACCACTCGCGCGGATGGCGTCCGCCACTAGGGCGGTGGGTTGCATGTCGACCCAGGCGATTTCGGCATCGGCCATGGCGGCGTTTGCCTCCGCCGGAGTCGAGAACCACGTGACCGCGAGATCGGCTGGCAGATGCGGCTCCAGCACGGGGCGGGCGAGGGCGGGGAGGACGGCGTTCATGGTCCTGCTTCTAACCACGCCGGTCGTGTGGTGGCCAGTCACGGGCGGCGGCGTTATGACGCCAGCGATGCGGCTCCCGTTCCTCCTTGCACTGCCTCTCGCGCTGATCGCCCCCGCGGCGGCGATCCCGCGGACGCCGGGCGACGGCTATTTCGAAGCG
>DASVUT010000654.1:0-4525 GCA_036386955.1 Sphingomonas sp.
ACCTTGTCCAGCAGGTCCTGCGCGCCATCCTTGCCATCCATGTAAAGCAGTAGGTCGTTCAGCTGGTTGCGCGCTTCGAGCAGCTTGGCGAGCGCGGGCACATTCTTGGCGATCTCGCCCGGCGAGAAATCGTCCATGGTCTTGAACGTCAGATCGACCGCGACCTGCCCTTCGCCCGATAGTTTATTCTCGACGTTGAAGGCGGCGCGCGGCGCGATCGCCTCCATCCGCTGATCGAAATTGTCCATGTCGAACTCGACGAGATCGCGATCCTTGATCGCCTTCTTCTCGACATGGCTCTTGCCCGACAGGTCCGACAGAACGCCCATCACGAACGGCAATTCCACCTTCTGCTTCGCGCCGAAGGTTTCTACTTCATATTCGATGTGCACGCGAGGCGCGCGATTTTCCTTGATGAAGCGCTGACCGCTCTTGCCCGCCATGTCGATTTCCCCAAAACCGGGTCGGTGCCATGCGCCACGCCGCATGTCAGCCGACGTTAGTGATCGCGAACCTACCCGCGTCGCTGCGGATATCAATAGCCTGAATTGCCGTATTCGTCCTGTTCTTCCAGTTTGGAGACCAGGATCGTCTTGGCCTCGTCGACGCTCCCAGGGACAAGATCCTGCAATACGGCGAGAAAGTCCATGTTGACCCAGTGCCGCGCACGCTTGAGCAGCACAGGCACGGGACTGGCGGGTTCACGTTGCCGATAATAGTCGGCGATCGCATCCAGCGCCTTGATGACGTCCTCGCGCGAGTCGACTCGCCCCCCGATCCGACCACCGCCGCCCGACATCAAGGCACCCGATCCCACGTCGGCCGGCCCCGTTTCGGCTTCGGGTTCAGCCGCGACACCCGCGTAAGGAAGAATCAGCCGGCGGATCGAGTCGATCGCCTCATAGGTCGGCTGAAAGTTCGTCGCGGTGTCCGATCCCGAATTCGCGGTCAGCACCGCGTCCGCACGGCGAATAGCATCACGGATCGAATCGACCCGGTCGACAAGCCCTTGCGCTGTCGACTCGAGCTGTCCCTGCTGACGCAGTTGATCCAGTGCTACTCGGAACATGCCGTACCCGTCGGCCGCATCGCCCTCGAGCGAGAAGCGTTCGAGATCGGCGGCCGAGAAACTGCCCACGCGGGTGGCGAACAGCGTCGTGCGTTTCAGCGGTCCCAGGAACTCGCGGATGCGGGTAAGCGACGCGGGCATGTTGGCACGCGCCTCGAAATCATAATCGGACAGCTTGGGATGCAGCTCGTCCCAGTCGCGTTCCAGCAGCCCGGCGAGCAAACGTGCACCGTCATCCACCGTTTCCAGATCGCCCGCGCGCGCCCCCGCTTCCGTCAGCCGAACAGCGACCCACATGTCACGTGTCTGCCGGGCAAGCTCACGCAGCTTCTTGATCGCCGGCGGCCATTCACTGGCTGGCACATCGGCATCATCGCGCTCGATCAGCGACTGGATCGCGTCCCGTTCCGGCCAGTCATAAATGTCGGGGCCTGCCGGCTCTTCGTCGGATACCGGAGCAAGATAAGGCTCAATATCCATGCCGAAACTTCGCCACCACGGACCCAGCGCACATTCTCATCATTGGCTTCCCCGGCTTCCGATCAGCCGAGCAGGACCGCCTCGACGCGACGATTGGCTTCGGCATTGGGAGAGCGACCGGGCAGCGGTTCGTCGGGACCGACCCCCTTGACCTCGACGCGTGCCGCGTCGACGCCCTGAGAAACCAGGAAGTTCGCCACCGACTGCGCCCGCCGGCGCGACAGGTCAACGTCGAGTTCACGCGCGCCACGCGAATCGGTGTGCCCCTCAATCAAAAACCGCTTAGTCGCGAGTTCCGGCATCATCAGCGCCTTGGCGAAGCCGCGCGCCTTGGCCTCGGCAGCCGGCGTCATGCGATCCGAATTATACTCGAAATTGAGCATGAGGTCGGCTCGCGCGCCCGCGGCGGGGGCCGGGCGCGGCGCGGCATAGGCAGCGCGCGATCCCGCGTAGGCAGAGCGCGGTGTCACGTAGGCCTTCCCGGCAGGCCGCGAGGCTGGGGCAGAGCGGTTCAGGCGAAAGCCCTTGACCGGTGGCGCATTGGTAGACGCAGCCGGACCGGCCAAGCGAAAGCCTTTCGTCGCGGGTGCGGTGGATTGCTGCGGCGCGAGCCGGAAACCCTTGGTCGCGGGCGCCGCCGTGGTCTGGCTTGCTCCGGCGAGACGGAATCCCTTGGTCGCTGGCGCGGCCTTGACGGGAACGGCCTCTTCCTCGTCCTCGGCTTCCGCCACGGACGAGTCGCACTTGCCGGCAAAGGCGCATAGATAGGTCGAAACGTCATCACCCGGCGCCGCCGCGGCGCTCTGCGCAAAGGCGGGAACAGCGGTGAGCGAGGCGATTGCAGCCGCGGACGAGAAGATCAGTCGACGCATGAAAACCCCCATGACGAACTTGGTCTAGTCTTTATAGGATCGCGGCCTTACTCTACAATCACTTCGGTCGCAAGCTCGTCGCAAGACGGTCGCGTCAATTTGATAGTTAAGACAGCGTTGCACTTGCCGGTTTATTGATCGTGCGTGCCCATGCTAGGTAACTGCGCGCGCCGTGAGCTCGCGCCATGGCACCGCGTGAACGAAGGGGATGGCCGCAATGGCTGCAGACAACGAAGCCCGTCAGACGTCGATGTCCATCGACCTGGGTGGCGAACAGGTGGTGCTCGAACGGATCGAGTGCATGGAGCTGCTCGGGCGCCCGTTCACGCTGACCGTCGACATCATCTCGTCGCTGGGCGAGATCGACCTCCTGCCGCACTTGGGCAAGCCGGTAGCGCTGAAGGTGTTCGAGGACGGGGTTTTCCTGCGCGATTTTCACGGGCTGATCACCGAGGGAGAGTTCGTTTCGGAAACCAGCAACGGTTATCATTATCAGCTGGTGGCGCGGCCCTTTACGCACTTCCTGGCGCAGAACCGCGACATGGCGATCTTCCAGGACCTGAGCGCGCTCGACATCATCAAGAAGGTGTTCACGAACGCCGGCGCGTCAGACGTTGATTACGCCAAGGTCAGCCGCAGCTATTCCCCGCGGACCTATTGCGTTCAGTACCAGGAGAGCGATTTCGCCTTCATCACGAGGTTGATGGAGGAAGAAGGCCTTTATTATTACTGGCGACACGAGTCCGACCGTCATGTTCTCGTGCTCTGCGACGCCCCAAGCTCCCACCCCCAAGGCAAACCCGGCAGTCTTACGTGGAATCCCGAAGCGTCCACTGTCGCTTTGTCAGGATCGGCCGAACGCGCAAGCTTTGGCACCAAGTCCTTCGTCAACCGCTGGCACGAACGGGTGACGACCACGGGTCAGGCACGCGTGACGCTGCGCGACTATGATCTCGTCAAACCCGAGCGGCCTTTGCAGGCGGTGAGTTCCGACAAGCAGGTCCATCCCAGCGACGCGCGCGAGGTGTATCATTACCCCGGCGGATTTACGGAGGAGAGCGCCGGCACGAAGCTCGGCCGCAGCAGGCTCGACGCGATGCGCCATGACCGCCAGACCTATAGCGGGGAAAGCCAGGCATCGGGGCTCGCATGCGGAACCAAGGTGTCGGTGGAGGGGCACCCGGTCGGGCGGCTCAACGCGGGCTATCTGATCGTATCGGCCTATCACAGCATCCTGTCCGAAACCTACCGCTCGGGCGGCGGCGCGGGCAGCGATCAACCATTCAACGTTCGCTTCGACGCGATCCCTGCCGCCACCGCCTTCGCGCTGCCGCGCGAAACGCCCAAGCCGGTCGTCGATGGACTGGAGAGCGCGGTGGTGAGCGGTCCGGACGGGGAGGAAATCTTCACCGACGAATATGGCCGCGTGAAAATCCGCTTTCACTGGGATCGCGGCGAAACGCCCGGTGAGAAATCCACCTGCTGGGTCCGCGTCGCGCAATTCGGTGGGCTGGGCAACATCGTCCTTCCGCGGGTCGGTCAAGAGGTGATGGTCGACTTCCTCCACGGCGACCCGGACAGGCCGGTGGTGATGGGGTGGGTATTCAACAATGTGTTGAAGCCCGTGTATCAACTGCCCGCGCACAAGACGCGCGCGGTTTGGCGCACGAAGCGCTATGGTGACACCGGCAGTTATCCCAACGCCAAGGCGCTGGACACCGGCACGCCCGGGGCCAACGAGCTGCGATTCGAGGACAAAGGCGGGTCAGAAGAGGTGTTCCTGCACGCGGAGCGCGACATGAACACGCGTATACGTTTCGAGGAAACGCACCATGTCGGCGCGACGCAGCACATCATGGTCGGGTACGACCGCACCGACGATGTCGGCCGCGACGAGACTACCAAGATCGAACGCAACCAGATCCTGACCGTCGGCGGCAATCAGACCGAGCACATCAAGGCGAAGCGCGAGATCAAGGTCGACGCCACCGACAAGCTGACCGTCGGCCAGTCGATCACCGTGTCCGCCGGCACCACGATCGAGATGACCGCCAATACCAGCATCACGCTGAAATGCGGACCATCGTCGATCAAGATCGATCCC
>DASVUT010000655.1:0-2151 GCA_036386955.1 Sphingomonas sp.
CCCATGCCGCCCGAGCGAAGCAGCAACTGCGCGCAACCGCGCAACACCGCATCCTTCTGAGCAACGTGCCAGCAGGGCAATCCCTCGAACTGGCGCGGGAAGGCGCGGCTCCGGCGCAGGCGGGTCATGAACAGTCGCCCGAGCGGCGCTTCCTTCAGCAGTCCCCACCCGGATCCGGAAAGGTAGACGCCGTCCCATGCGCACGAGCCCAGCACCACCGTGCCCGAGAAGTCGGCCGCCCATCGGATGAACAGCTCGCGTTGCTCGATCGCGGGCAGCGACTGGAACACGGCCGACGGCTGGATCCCCCGACCGACACGCAACACCCGTTCCCAAGACGACGGATGGCGAGCGGCGCGCAACTCCCGTACGATGCTGTCGTCGAGTTCATCGTCCGGCGTGAAGCCGACATGCCCCATCTCGGTCTCGAACACCCGCACCCCGCCCCGCGCGTCGCTGTCGACCACCGCCGCGCCCAGCCCGGCTTCGAACTGGATGAGCGCCCGGCGACCGAGGTCGGCGAGCCCGCGCGTCGGGGGCGTGTCGCCGATCGGCAGTCCTGCGTCAGGTTCGCTGACCGCCGCCCAAGCCAAGGCCGCGCCGTCGTTCACGATTGTGACCGGCTTTCCGAAGAACTGGTCCAGTCCTTCGCGTGAGAGCGTCCATCGTGACCGCAGGACGGGAATGACGGCCCGGCCCGGAACGCCGGGGATGGCGAGCGCCACGTCGCAGTTCCGCAACGAGCGACCGATCCTGCGCTCCACCTCCGTGAGGACGCCGGTCAGAGTGGAGACGCTGGAGTCCGGGAAGATCTGGACGTCCCCCGGCTCGAAGCTTCCGTCCGATCGGATCGGGGCCACTTTCGCCATGCCGCCCGTCGACAGGTCGACCGCCAAGCCTAGGAGCGTCGCCGGACCGGCGTCGAGAACGTCGATCATCGATCCTCCTTTTCGCCCGTCCGGCGTCGTCGACATGCGGGTCGAGCCGCCGGCCAGCGGCCGGTCCTACAGCAGCGGGCCATTCCTAACCGGCTGCCCGAAGTCGGGCGTGCCGTCTGCACGGTAGCGGATCGGCTGGACGCGCGTGTGGCGGTTGGGGTCGAACAGCGGATCACCCGTGATCTTCTCATAGTCGCGCGCATGGTAGACGAGCAGGTCGCGCCCGCGCTCGTCGATGGTGAAGCTGTTGTGCCCCGGCCCCCACACCCCGTTCTCGGGCGAAGAGCGGAACACGGGTTCCGGCGACTTCGTCCAGGATGCGGGATCCATCAGGTCCGCGTCCTCCCTCGCGGTGAGCATCCCCATGCAATACCGCGCATCGGTGGCGCTCGCGGAGTAGGTCATGAAGAAGCGCCCGTTGCGCACCAGCGGCGCAGGCCCCTCCGCGACCTTGAAGCCCTGCACCTCCCACGGAAGCGTGGGGACGGTGAGCCTGGTGGGCTTGGCCGCCAGCGTCAGGGGAGTCGCGAGCGGGGCGAGGTAGACGTTGGAGTTGGTGTCGATCCCCGGCTCGCGCTGCGCCCAGACCAGATAGCGCTGCCCACGATGCACGAAGCTGGTCGAATCGAGGTTGAAGCTGTCCCAGGGGGTCTGAAGCTGGCCGAGCACCGACCACTTGCCCGTCATCGGGTCGGCGTCATCGGTGGAAAGCGCGTAGGTGCGGATGCGGAACACATCCTCCCCGCCCCCGCTCGGCCCGGCCGCGAAGTACATGATCCAGCGGCCGTCGATACGATGGAGTTCGGGCGCCCAGATGAAGCCCGACAGCGGTCCGCTGGCGAGGTGCCGCCACAGCACCACCTCCGGCGCGGCCGCGAGCCCCGCGATGGTGGGCGCGCGGCGGAGCACCAGCCGGTCATATTCGGGCACGGACGCCGTCATGTAATAGGAGCCGTCGTCGTGCCGGAATATCTGCGCGTCGGCGCGCTGACGGACGAGCGGGTTGCTCAAGGTGGGCGCGCCCGGGGCGAGGCGGAGCGCGCAGGCGGTCGCGCCGAGCGCCGCGGCGGCGCCCAGGAAGGTGCGGCGGGTGGCGTGGATCATGATCGAACTCCTTGCGAGTGGACGTTGAGCGTCACGGCCGCGCCGTCGGCCAGCCCGCCGCGTCCCAGTCGAGCCGGGTGACCTGCAGCGTGGGGGCGCCGTTCCGCTC
>DASVUT010000656.1:0-2179 GCA_036386955.1 Sphingomonas sp.
AGCGAGGAGCGGAGCTTGGCCGCATCGACTGAGCCGAATACCGCCTCCGCCGTGGTGCCGACAAGGTCCTGAAGGACGGCCACCCATTCCCGGTACCTGACCCCGAGCAACGGATGGGCTAGATAGGCTTGCGCTTCCTCCAGCGAGCGGATCGCGTAGCGGCGTGAAATATCGCTCGATCCCAGTCCGGCCACTTGTGGGTCGTTGCGGTCGCGAAGCGGTCGTTCTGCCAACGCCAAATCAGCCTATGAGAGTGTTCGCCTCGCCTTTCAGAAGCAGCTCGTGGTGTCGGCAGATCGCCCGGCAGCGGCGCTCCGGATCTCGATTACGCCCTAGCGGCGAAGTGGTTCGCCAAAGCGGCGGAGCAGGGCCATCCGATCGCGCAGCGTAATCTGCGCATAATGGCGATGACCAAGCGAATGAGTGCAGCGGATTTCGAGGCCTCTTCGGCGAAGTGGCCGAACTCGGATGCGTCGGCACCGCGGAGTGGCGTGGACCCGGACGTGGATGATCGAAAAGCGCTGCGGCTTGCCGAACGGGGCGCCGCGAGGGGAAGCGTCGAAGATCAGCTCTGGCTTGGACAGTCCTGTTACCTTGGACGCGGCACTCAACAGGATTTCAATCTCGCCGCTCGCTGGTTTACGGCGGCGGCGGCGCGGGGACGACCGGAGGCGCAATATAACCTGGGGATCATGTCTGCCGCAGGAAAGGGTATGGCGCGGGATCTTGCAGCAGCCATGCGGTGGCACACGAAGGCGGCCGACCAAGGCTATCTCCCGGCGCAGCAGATGCTGGGATTGATGTTCCTTGGCGGCGAGGGCGTGCCGGCTAGCGCGCCAGAAGCGGCACGCTGGCTCCACATCGCGTCTGCCAAAGGCAGTGCTTGGGCGCAGGCGCAATTGGGCGCGCTTTACGCGGCCGGAACCGGAGTGCCCGCAAGCAACGCTGACGCCTATTTTTGGCTAGACCTAGCGGTCGATCGGCTGCCGGCAACGCCGGTCGACCCTGCCGCCAAGCGACCTTCCAGTGTCAGTCGCGAGCAGGCGATCATCTTGCGAGACGCGGCTGCGGCGAAATTGACGCCTCAACAGCTGGCCGAGGCGCGGCAAATATCGTCGGAGTGGAAGGAAGCGTCGAAGCGGAACGGTACCATCCAGCTGGTGCTGGCGGATCGCTATCTGAATGGGCGCGGCGTGCGGCAGAGCAATGTCGAGGCTGTTGTTGCCCCCTAAAGGCCTGACGGGGCCTCGCGGGTTTGCGCGATGTACTCGCGGGGCGAACGATAGCCCAACGCGCGATGCGGATGCACCTCGTTATAGTGGGCTAGCCAGTTTGGCAGTTGCTCGATGACGGTTCTGGCATCGGGCCTGGGGTTCACGCGGACATAGTCGCGCTTGAGCGTTCGGACGAACGCCTGGGCCATGCCATTGGATTGCGGGCTGCTGACCGGCGTCGTGAGCGGCACCAGGCCGATGTCGCGGGCGAAGGCGCGGGTGTCGCGCGCGGTGTAGCAGCTACCATTGTCTGTCAGCCACTCGACCGGCTCGGGCAAGCGGTTCACTGACCCGAAGCGGTGCTCGACGGTGGCGACCATCAGGTCCTGGACGTCTTCGGCGGTGATGCCGGTGGTCGTCGCCACGTGCTCCATCGCCTCGCGGTCGCAGCAGTTGAGCGCGAAAGCGACCCGCACCTTCTCGCCGTTGTCGCAGCTGATCTCGAGCGCATCGGAGCACCAGCGGGTATTGCGCCGGTCGACTGCCACCCGACCATCGTGGCGCCGTTCCTTCCTTTGTTCGCCGTCACGCTGGAGGAGCAGCCCGTGCACCTTCATGACGCGGTAGACGCGCTTTGGGTTGGGCGCTGCGCGCGCCGTCGCCTCGGCTTGCCGGCGCAGCAAGGCGTGCACGCGACGGTACCCGTAGGTCGGCAGCTCGGCGACGAGCATGCGGATGTCGGTGACCAGCTCGGCATCCGGCAGCGGCGGTCGGATCGAGCAGTGAGCCGATGCGTCGCCAGGTAGCTTCATGGGTGCGCTCGGCGGCTTTGCGGAGCAGGTGCTTGAGCTTGGCGAACACTTGCTCGATCGGGTTCAGGTCGGGGCTGTAAGGCGGCAGAACAGCATCCTGGCCCCGACGCTGCGGATGGCGGTGCGAACGGCAGGCCGTTTATGGCTCGACAG
>DASVUT010000657.1:0-2914 GCA_036386955.1 Sphingomonas sp.
GTTCACCGTGTTTCTCGATGCCATCGAGGGCGGCCGCGTCGAGCGCGTCATCGCCGAGGACGGCGCTGCCCTCGCCGAGGGCCAGCTCATCGCCGTGCTCTCCAACGCGGAACTGCAACTGTCGGTGCTCGCGCGCCAGACGGAAGTCGAGCAGCAGATCAACAACATGCGCTCGCAGGAGCGGGCGCTGGCGCAGTCCCGCCTCGCCACCCAGCGCGCCGTGCTCGAAGCCGGCCTGGCCGCCGAGAAGGCGCGCCGCCAGTATGATCGCGAAGCCCCGCTCGCCAGCCGCGGCTTCGTCGCCGGCCGCCAGTTCGCCGACACGCAGGACCAGATGCGCTACGAGGCCGAGCGCCTGGCGGTGCTGAAGCGGGCGCAGGCCACCGACGAGCGGCTCCAGGCGAGCCAGCTCGCCCAGCTCCGCGCCTCCTCGCGCTCCTTCCGCTCCGGCCTCGATCTCGCCCGCGCCAGCCTCGAAGCGCTGAACCTCCGCGCTCCCGTCGCCGGCCAGCTCTCGGGCTTCGACATTCAGGTCGGCCAGTCGCTGTCGCGCGGGGAGCGCATCGGCCAGATCGACAGCCCCGGCCGCAACAAGCTGATGGCCGGTGTCGACGAATTCTACCTGGGCCGCGTTCAGACGGGGCAGCAGGCGCGCGTCACCGTCGCCGGCAAGGACCATGCAGCCCGCATCACCAAAATCTATCCGCAGGTGCAGAACGGCCAGTTTCAAGTCGATCTGCAATTCCGGGGCAACGAGCCCGCCGACCTTCAGCGGGGTCAGACGCTTCAGGCGCGCCTGACGCTCGGCGATCCGACGCCCGCGCGGCTGCTGCCCAATGGTGCCTTCTACACCGAGACCGGGGGCAATTACGTGTTCGTCGTCGCGCCCGATGGCGGCAGCGCGGTGAAGCGTCCGGTCCGCCTTGGCCGCCGATCGCCCGAGATGATCGAGGTGCTGGAAGGGCTCGACCCCGGCGAGCGCGTGATCACCTCCCCCTACACAGGCTTCGCCGACAAGGATCGGCTCGACCTTTCGCTAGCAAAGGAATGACATGATGCTCCGCATGCGCGCATTATCGCGGGTTTACCGCGCCGACACTGTCGAGACGACCGCGCTTGATGCGATCGATCTCGATGTGGCCGAAGGCGAATTCGTCGCGATCATGGGGCCGTCGGGCTGCGGCAAGTCGACGCTGCTCAACCTGATCGGCATGCTGGATCAGCCGTCCGGCGGATCCTATGTGTTCAACGAACAGGAGGTCGCGAACCTGTCCGAAGCCAAGCTGGCGGACGTCCGCAAGGCCAATATCGGCTTCATCTTTCAAAGCTTCAACCTCGTCGACGAGTTGTCGGTGCGCGAGAATATCGAGCTTGCCCTGCTGTACCACGACGTGCCCGCGTCCGAGCGCAAGCGCCGCACCGACGAGGTGATGGACCGCGTCGGCGTCGCGCACCGCGCCCGCCATCGCCCGAGCCAGTTGTCGGGAGGCCAGCAGCAACGCGTCGCCGTCGCCCGCGCGCTGGTCGCCAACCCGAAGCTGATCCTGGCCGACGAGCCGACCGGCAATCTCGACACCAATCACGGCGAGGAGGTGATGAAGATGCTCCAGACGCTGAACGCGCAAGGATCGACGATCGTCATGGTCACCCATTCCCCTGCGCACGCCGATTACGCGAGCCGCGTCGTCAACATGCTCGACGGCCGGATCCTCCAGGAGCGGCGGCGGGCGGCATAGTCTGCGAATCAAGGGGGAGACGGGCGATGTGGCGCAACTACCTGATCGTGGGGGTACGGCGGATCGCGCGCGACCGCGCCTATTCGCTGATCACGATCGGCGGCCTGGCGCTAGGGCTCGCCGGCTGCTTGCTGATCCTCGGCTACATCCGTTACGAGCGGAGCTACGACGCATGGATGCCCGACCACGCGCGCGTGTTCCAGGTGCAGACGACGATCCGTCCGCCGGGCCAGCCGGTGGTGCATACCCAGGCGAGTCCGCTGCCGCTCTACGACCGGCTCGCGGCGGACTTCCCCCAGATCGAAGCCGTCACGTCGGTTCACGTCGGCAAGACGGTGACCGAGCGCGATGGCCGACCCGAATTCATTGACGCCACCACGGTCGATCCGAGCTTCTTTCGCGTGTTCACGCCGCCCTTCCTCCACGGCTCGGCCAGCACCGCACTGGCTGAGCCGAACACGATCGTGCTGACCGAGCGTGAAGCGATCCGCTGGTTCGGTACGGCCGATGTGCTCGGACGCACGCTCACGCTGGGCGCCGGCGAGGGCAAGCGCGGCAACCGCATCGCCGGCGTATTGCGCGACCTCCCGCGCGACACCAACCTGAAGCTCGGCGTCGTGTTCCTGCGCGACCTGGCCAAGATGCCGGACGAGCAGCGCAAGTCGTGGGGCTATTTCGACCAGCAGCATTACGTCAAGCTGCGTCCCAGCGCGGATGTCACCGCGATCGAGGCCGCGCTGCCCGCGTGGGAGGAGCGCGTGATCACGCCCGAGATCATGGGCGGCAAGCCCGTGTCCATGGCAGGAATCATCGACTTCCACCTGACGCCCATCACAGCGGTCCACCTCGATGAGGCGCAGGAGAACGCCATCGTGCCAGGCGGCGACAGGCGCGTGCTCGCGACCTTCGGTATCGTCGCGATGCTGACGCTCGGCATGGCGGTGATGAACTTCATCAACCTCAGCACCGCGCGGGGCACGCAGCGTGCGCGCGAGGTCGCGATCCGCAAGATACTCGGCGCATCGCGCGGGCAGTTGATCGCGCAATTCCTGGTCGAAAGCGTGCTGGTCGCGGCTGCGGCGACGCTCATCGGCGTGGCGCTGGTCGAGATCGCGACGCCGTGGCTCGGCGCGCTGCTGGGGGCGGACCTCCCGCTCGCCTATCTCGGCGAGCGCGGC
>DASVUT010000658.1:0-2840 GCA_036386955.1 Sphingomonas sp.
GCGTCGGGCGTGCGGCCGGTCATCGACGAGACGTTCGCCTTCGACCAGGCCGACGCTGCCTATGCGCGGATGCGCAGCGGGGCGCATCATGGCAAGCTGGCGATCACCATCGGCGGGTGACCGGGTGGGGGCGGGGGCTCGCGGGCACCGCCCCCACCATCCGCTCGAAGCGGGGGCATTCACACTTTTGAAGGGAGCGCGGGGGCAAGCACGGGTGTTCTTCGGGATCGTCCATGTCTCTGCGCGCCGTCCTGTCCCTGCTGAATCGCTTCCGGTCTGCCCCGGTCCCTGAGGTCGTGCGCTCGGCTTCGGCACGGGATGAGGCGCATCTTCGCCCCGATCACAATACTCACGTAGCCATCTTCAAGGTTCGGGATTTCGAGGCGCTGCGGTCCGAACTGGGCTTTGCCGCGTCCGGCGAGATCATGAACGAGTTGGCTGATCGGCTGCGCGACGTGTTCACCGGCTGCGACGTCGGTCGCGTCGGGCGCACCACGCTCGAGATCGCCTTTGTCGAGTCCGGCTCCGATCCGCGACCGCAATTGCTGCGCGCCCGCGCGCATCTGCAGCGGCCGGTGCAGGTCGATGGGCTCGAACTGGCCTTCGCGATCGCTTGCGGGGCCGCGCGGCTCGACCCCGCCCGGCCGGTGAGCGAAAGCCTCGACCGTGCCGGTGGTGCGCTGGTCGATGCGCAGGCCAGCCAGTCCTTCGTCGCGGTCAGCAGCGACGATCGACGCCGCGCCGACACGATCGGCGATCTCGAACTCGCCCGCGCGCTCAAGGCGGCGCTGGACGCGAACACGCTGCAACTCTTTTACCAGCCCAAGCTCCATTGCCGCGACGACACGGTGCGCTCGGTCGAGGCGCTGCTCCGCTGGACGCATCGCGAACTTGGCGCAATGCCGATCGAGCGGGTGATCTGCGCGGCCGAGCGCACCGGGGTCATCCGGTCGCTGACCGATTGGGTGATCAAGCGCGCCTCGCTTGACGCCGCCACGCTCGCCGATGCCGGGCATGACCTGACCGTGTACGTGAACCTGTCGGGCCGGCTGCTGGCCGATCAGGATTATGTCGAGACGCTCATCGAACAGGTCTCCTCGACCGGCGGGCGGATCGGGTTCGAGATCACCGAAACCGCGGTCATCGACGATCCCGCCGATGCGATCGCCAACGTCACCGCCATGTCGCAGGCCGGCATCGCCATCGCGATCGACGATTACGGCTCGGGCCTGTCGTCGCTCGCCTATCTGAAACAGCTCCCCGCGCGCGAACTGAAGATCGATCGCATGTTCATCAAGGACCTGATCGAATCGCACCGCGACCCGCTTCTCGTCCGCTCCTCCATCGATCTCGCGCACGCGCTGGAGATGGAGGTGACGGCCGAAGGCGTCGACGATCCCATGACCCTGTCGCTGCTGCGCATCATGGGGTGCGACATCGTGCAAGGCTACCTGATCGCGCGCGCGCTGCCGTTGCCAGAGCTGAAGGCCTTCCTGGACGACGCGGACCAGCTCCAGGGCATGGGCCGCGCGCCCCACGCGCTGCCCGACTGGTCCTCGCCCGAGGCTCAGGCCAAACAGGCCTAACGATCCGGTAAGCGTTCCGCTTGCGATTCGTTTCAGGACTCGGGGCGCAGAACATCTCCACGAAAGCGCGATTCGAGATGCGCGAACAGGGGATGAACGATGATGACCATGCGTCGACGTCGAATGATGGCAGCACTGGCGGTGACCTCGGTCATCGCACTGGCCCACGGAGCCTCTGCCCAGACGACCAAGCCAGCGCCGATCACGCCGATCAAGGCACCTACGAAGCCCGGCACGCCTGCACCCACGCCGCGCGGCGAGCTGACCCCGCAATCGGGCACGCTGACGCCGCAGGGTCGCATGATCCGGGCGTATGTGGGTCAGATCAACCCCTTCTGGGGGGATACCACGGCATATTGGGGCAATACCGATCCGCTGGGCACGGATCTGACGCCCTTCTGGGGCAAGCTGCAGCCGTATGGCCGCATGATCCGCGCCTATGAAGGTCAGATCACCGAAATGGGCCGCATGATCCGCGCCTATGACGGCGACCTTTCGGCTATGGGTCGCATGATCCGCGCTTATTGGGGCGAGGTCGGGGCGACGGGCCGGATGATCCGCGCCTATGACTCCGCCGGTGCCCTCGGCTATGCCGGCGCGATCGAGGGTTACCGCACCTTCGTTAGCCAGTCGGAGGCGTTCTGGGGCGTGCCGGTGCGCGAGGCGACGGGCAAGTCCTTCGCGGATGCGTTCGCCAAGCCGATGCTGGCCAAATACGGCATCGACCTGAACAACCCGAACAGCCTGGCCAGCCTGTCCCCCGATCGCCGCGAGATGTTCTTTCTCGATTGGCAGGACCAGCTGATGCAATATTCGGGGGCCGACCAGGTCGACCATTGGATGAAGCCGATCGGCTGGACCCCGGCGCTGACGCAGCAGCAGGGCAGCGGCAGCCGCGCGATCGTCGGCATGATCGATTTCTTCGACAAGACCGATCCCGACATCGCCGCCAAGGTCATCTATTCGGGCGGCTACACCGTCGATACCGGTCACGGCGCGGGCGTCGCCAGCCTGCTGCTCGCCAGCCACGATGGCAAGGGCGTCATGGGCATCGCCCCCAATGCCCGCGTCGCCGCGTACAATCCGTTCGATGCCAGCTACACCGCCGACTGGAGCGACATCATCAAGGGCATTCCCTTGGTCGGCGCGGCCGGTGCCAGCGTGATCAACCTGTCGCGTGGTGTTCCGGGCTGGACGCTCCATTCCGAATGGCGCAACGTCTTTGCGACCTCGGCCGTGAAGGACCTGAAGGAC
>DASVUT010000659.1:0-1718 GCA_036386955.1 Sphingomonas sp.
GCTTGTTGGCTCCGATCCACGGCATCATCGCGCGCAGTTCGGCACCGACCTTTTCGATGGGGTGCGCGGCGGCGGCTTTGCGGGCGGCCTTGAGTTCGGGCTGACCGGCGCGGTTGTCGAGGACGAAGTTCTTGACGAACCGCCCCGCCTGGATGTCGGCGAGTACGCGGCGCATTTCCGCCTTGGTCTCGTCGGTGATGATCCTGGGACCGGTCGTGATGTCGCCATATTCGGCCGTGTTGCTGATCGAATAGCGCATGTTGGCGATGCCGCCTTCATAGAGCAGGTCGACGATCAGCTTGGTTTCGTGAAGGCATTCGAAATAGGCCATTTCGGGTGCGTAGCCGGCGTCAACCAGCGTTTCGAAGCCGGCCTGGATCAGGTGCGTGATGCCGCCGCACAGGACCGCCTGTTCGCCGAACAGATCGGTTTCGCATTCTTCCTTGAAGTTGGTCTCGATAATCCCCGACCGCCCGCCGCCGACGCCGCTGGCATAGGCGAGCGCCACATCGTGCGCGTTGCCGCTGGCGTCCTGGTGCACCGCGATCAGGCACGGCACGCCGCCGCCCTTGGTGTATTCCGACCGCACGGTGTGGCCGGGGCCCTTGGGCGCGATCATGATGACGTCGAGATCGGCGCGCGGCTCGATCAGGCCGAAATGGACATTGAGCCCGTGCGCGAAGGCGAGCGCGGCACCCTGTTTCAGGTTGGCGTGGAGATCGTCGGCGTAGATCGCGGCCTGGTGCTCGTCGGGGGCCAGCATCATGACGATGTCGGCCCAGGCGGCGGCGTTCGCGTTGGTCATCACCTGGAACCCGGCGCCCGTCGCCTTGGCTGCGGTGGCTGAGCCTTCGCGTAAGCCGATCGCGACCTCGGCGACGCCCGAGTCGCGCAGATTCTGGGCATGGGCGTGGCCTTGGCTGCCATAGCCGATGATCGCGATCTTCTTGGTCGTCAGCAGGCCGAGATCGGCGTCGGCATCGTAATAGACATGCATTGTTTGTTCCCCTTCGTGCTCCCGCGAAGGCGGGAGCCCAGTCTGGGCTCCCGCCTTCGCGGGAGCACTAGATCGTTAAGCCGCGTCGCGCCCCCGCGCGATGGCGACGATGCCGGTGCGGGCGACCTCGACCAGGCCGACTTCGCCCATCAGCGCGACGAAGGTGTCGATCTTCTCGCGCCCGCCCGTCACCTCGAACACGAAGCTGCCGGTGGTCGCGTCGACGACGCGCGCGCGGTAGACATCGGCCAGGCGCAGCGCCTCGATCCGCCGATCGCCCGCGCCCGCGACCTTCACCAGCGCGAGTTCGCGTTCGACATGCGCGCCCGCGACGGTCAGGTCGGTGACCTTGTGGACCGGGATCAGCCGTTCGAGCTGGGCGATGATCTGTTCCATCACATGCGCCGAGGCGGCGGTCACGATGGTAATGCGGCTGACGGTCTTGTCGGCGGTAACCTCCGACACGGTCAGCGATTCGATGTTGTAGCCGCGCGCGGTGAACAGCCCAGCGATCCGCGCGAGGATGCCGGGTTCGTTGTCGACGATGACCGCGAGCGTGTGGCGTTCGGCGGTTTCGGTGCGGATGTGCATGCGCTAAATCCTCCCCGGGGCGGGGAGGGGGCGCGAAGCGCCGGAGGGGGTTCGCGAAGTGAGCTTCCGTCGACAGCACCCTCCGGCGCTGCGTGCCACCTCCCCGTCCCGGGGAGGATTGAAGTAGGCT
>DASVUT010000660.1:0-2040 GCA_036386955.1 Sphingomonas sp.
GCCCCGAGACCAGCGATGATGCCGCCCAGCAGCGCCACGGGAACGGAGCGGAACCGGGGTGGCTGGCCGAGCAGAGCGAACAGCGCCTCGCCCTGCTGGCGCGGCGTGATCGCCTCGCCGGGCCCCCCGATCGGCAGGATGCGGTTCCACCGCGTCTCGTCGTCCAGACAATCGGCGATGTAGTTCGCCAGGTCGGCGTCGCTGATCGGCTTGCAGGCGGTCAGCGTGCCGTCGCCGAATATCAGGAACGGGCGGCCCTTGCGGACGCGTTCGATCTGGCCGGACAGTGACTTGAAGAAGGCGGTGGGGCGTATGATCGAATAGCGCAGCCCCGACCGGGTCAGCGCCGCCTCGAACGCCAGCTTGGCGTGCTGGAAGGCGAGCAACGGTTTCTGGACGCAGATCGCGGACAGCAGGATGAAATGCTCGACGCCCGCGCGCTCGGCCGCTTCCAGCACGTTCAGCTGCGCGCGGTGATCGATCGCCCAGGCGTCCTTGGGTGATCCCGTGCGCGACGCCATGCAGGATATGACCGCGTCGAACCGCTCGCCGTCGAACCCGTCCCGGGCGGTCGAGGCGGGATCGGTGACGTCCACGATCTTGACGGCGGACGCAACCGGTACGCCATGGCCGGCGTGCGCGCGGACGAAGCAGGTCACGTTATGCCCGCGCGCCACGAGCGCGGCGGCGGTGGCGCGGCCGATGGTGCCGGTCGCGCCGATCAGACAGATGCGCCGAACGGTGGTGCCTTTCACCCGTATCGACAGATCAGGCCAGCGCGCACGATCGGCCGGGCGCCTGTGCCTCGGTGCCGGCGCGCACGAACACCTGTTGCAGCGCGAGCGGACCCGCCCGCCCGATGGCGCCCTCGGCAACCTGGCTCGGCGACCATAGCCAGGACCGCGCCGGATCGTGCAGCATGGCCCAGCGCGGGAACAGGCGGTCCGCTACCTGCGCCCGGTTGAGCAGGGTTACCGCCAGATGGCGGTCGTCCGCCGCTATGCGGTCGTACAGCGCGTCGATCGCGTCGGCATCGCCCTCGATCAATTGCAGATAGATGTCGTGGCGGCAGATCAGCGCGCCGGTGATGCCGTGCAGCGCGTTCTTGCGCCGCGCCGTGGTCAGGATGCCGGAGAGTATCGAGTCGTCATAGCCAAAGGGCTGCGACATGTAGATTAACTGTGTGACCACGGCCGCGGCTCCTGTTCGCCGCGCACGCTACGTCATCACGCGGCCACCGACCAGTGCTGCTTCAGGCGGTCCGGTGATCAGCGCGTGCCGGCTTTCCCGGTCAGGATCGCATGCTCCACGATATCGGGCCTGACGTGGTGGATCATGTGTCCGCCTCCAGGAATCTCCATGCCATTGGCCTGGGGCAGTTCGCGCAGCAGCCGGGCCGATTGGCCCGACTGGCCGACCAGCTTGTCGCCTTCGCCCCACAGGATCGTGACCGGCAGCGTGAGTGCGGCATAGCGTTTGGCGAGCCGTGCGGCGGCGATCGGCATCTGTCCGCTGTCCGCGGCGGTGGCGCGCAGGTGTTTGGGGCGCAGCATCAGTTCGAACGGCATGTCGTCCAGGAACCGCTGCGTTGGATCGGCGGGTGAGAAGATCATCCGGTTGCCCGCCGGCCCGGTCAGCCGCGTCTGGATCGGCGCGATCGTCTGCGCGAACAGATCGCCGATGACGGGCATGCCCCCGATCGCGGTCGGGATCATATCGGGGCGCGGCGTCCCGAAATAATAGCCCGATGCGAGCACCAGCCGCGACAGGGAGTCGGGATGATCGAGCGCCCAGGCCACGGCCACCAGGCTGCCCCAGCTATGCCCGAGGACGACGGGGCGCTCGACGCCGAGTTGCTTGCAAGCGGCAACCAGCAGCGCCGCCTGACGCTCGGGCGTCCAGACGGTGCCGCGCGGGCGCTCGCTATGGCCATAGCCCGGTCGGTCGAACACGATCACCCGCCGTGTCGCCGCCAACCGGTCGACCAGGCCGCTGGTCAGGAAATCTTGGATCAGCGATCCGCTGCCATGGACCAGCACG
>DASVUT010000661.1:0-4918 GCA_036386955.1 Sphingomonas sp.
ACCGGGCGTATTCACCGCCGGGCGGCTATGGGACCCGGTCAAGAACACGCCGTTGCTCGACCGCGTCGCGGGCCTGCTGCCCGTCCCGTTCGAGGCCGCCGGGGCGCTGGTCGGCCCGCACGGCGAAACGCTTGCAACAAAGCATCTGCTGGCGCCCGGCACGCTGGGAGAGGCCGCGATCGCCGCCCGCTTGGCCGCCCGCCCGATCTTCGTGTCGGCCGCCACATTCGAGCCGTTTGGGCTGGCGGTACTGGAGGCCGCACAGGCCGGATGTCCGCTGATCCTGTCGGGCATCGACACCTTCCGCGAGTTGTGGACCGGCGCTGCGCTGTTCGTCCCCGACCAGGACGAGGCCGCTTATGCCGCCGCGATCACGCGGGTCCTCTCCGATCAAAGGTTGCGCCACCACCTGGGCGAGGCCGCGCGGATCAGGGCGCAGCGTTACACCACCGCCGCGAACGCGGACGCCATGGCGTCGCTCTACGCCGGTCTCGCCATGCCGCGCGCGTTGGTGGCGGCATGAGGATTGTCTACTTCACCCATAGCCTCTCGTCCTGCTGGAACCACGGCAACGCCCATTTCCTGCGCGGTGTCCTTCGGGACCTGGGGGTACGCGGGCACCAGGTTCGCGCACTGGAGCCGGCCGGCAACTGGAGCCTGACGAACCTGCTCGCCGATGCGGGCGAGGATGGGCTCGACGCCTACCAGGCCGCCTATCCCGATCTGTCGTCGGAGACCTTCGATCCTGCCGCCGATGTCGACGGGCTGATCGGCGACGCCGATCTGGTCATCGTCCACGAATGGAACGAGCCCGCGCTGGTCGCTGCGATCGGCGACTCGCGCAAACGCGGGGGGCAATTCGACCTGCTCTTCCACGACACGCATCACCGCGCCGTCAGCGACCCGCAGGCCATGCAGGCGTTCGACCTGTCGGGCTATGACGGCGTGCTCGCTTTCGGAGAGACGCTGTCCGACGTGTATCGCGGCTGGGGCTGGGGCAACCGTGTCTGGACTTGGCACGAGGCCGCCGACACGCGGCTGTTCCATCCGCCTGCCGCCGAGGGCGCTCGCCAGGGCGTGGTGTGGATCGGCAACTGGGGCGACGGAGAACGCACCGCCGAGATCGAGAACTTCCTGCTTGCTCCCACCCGCGCGGCAGCCCAGCCGCTCGACATATACGGCGTCCGCTATCCAGACGAAGCACGTGCGCTGGTCGCCCGCTACGGTGCCCGCTACCATGGCTGGGCACCCAACGCCGCCGCGCCGGGTATCTTCGCGCGGCATCTCGCCACCGTGCACGTGCCGCGCCGTTATTACGCGACGATCCTGCCCGGCATCCCCACGATCCGTGTGTTCGAGGCGCTGGCCTGCGGCATTCCGCTGATATCGGCACCGTGGCGTGACGCCGAGGGGCTGTTCCGGCCCGGCACCGACTATCTGGTGGCCGAGGACGGCGCGGCCGTGGAACGGCACCTGCGCGAACTCGCCGCCGATCCCGATTATTGCGCCGCTCTGGTCGCCGCCGGGCTGGCGACGATCCGCGCCCGCCATAGCTGCACGCACCGCGTCGACGAACTGCTCGCCATTGTCGCGTCGCTTTCGACCGCCCAACAAAGGAAGTCCGCGTGAAGATCGCTTTCTACGGCTCCAGCCTGGTGTCATCCTACTGGAATGGCGCGGCAACTTACTATCGCGGCATCCTGTCGGCGCTTGCCCGCCATGGATATGACATCACCTTCTACGAACCCGATGCCTTCGACCGTCAGCAGCACCGCGACATCGCCCCGCCGGCCTACGCAAAAAGTGTCGTATATCCGGCCACGACGGACGCGCTGAATGCGGTTCTGGCGGAGGCGGCGGGGGCGGACATCGTCGTCAAGGCGTCGGGCGTTGGCGTGTTCGACGCGGAACTGATCGCCGGGATCACCCGCCACGCGCGCGGCGATGCGCTTAAGATATTCTGGGACGTGGATGCCGCGGCGACGCTCGACGAGATGCGCGGCGACGCGTCGCATCCGGTGCTCGCGGCCTTGCCCGACCTCGACATGGTGCTGACCTATGGCGGTGGGCCGCCCGTGATCGAAGCTTATGAAGGGTTCGGCGCTGCGCGCTGTATCCCGGTGTACAACGCGCTCGACCCCAGCACCCACCACCCCGTCGCACCCGACCCCCGCTTCGCCTGCGACCTCGCATTCCTAGGGAACAGGCTGCCCGACCGCGAGGCACGGGTGGAGGAGTTCTTCCTACGCCCCGCTGCGGCGCTGCCCGACTCTTCCTTCCTGATCGGCGGCAATGGCTGGGAAACCAAGGCCATGCCCCAGAACGTCCGCCACCGTGGCCATGTGTACACGGCGGAGCACAACGCCTTCAACTGCACCCCGCGCGCCGTGCTGAACGTCGCGCGCGACTCGATGGCGCATATCGGCTTCAGCCCCGCAACGCGCGTGTTCGAGGCCGCTGGCGCCGCCGCATGCCTGATCACCGACGCCTGGGAGGGCATCGAACAGTTCCTGAAGCCGAACGAAGAGGTTCTGGTCGCCCGCGACGGACAGGACGTCGCAGATCACCTCGCAGCCCTCACGCCCAAACGCGCGAAAGCGATTGGAGAGGCGGCGCTCGCGCGTGTCCTCGCCGACCACACCTATGCCTTGCGCGCGGTGCAGGTCGACCAGCTGTTCCGCGAACACCGCGCCGCACAGGCGGAGGCGGCATGAAGCTCGTCGTTCTCGGACTGTCGCTGTCGTCCTCCTGGGGCAATGGCCACGCCACGACGTTCCGTGCGCTGTTGAAGGCGTTTGCCGCGCGAGGGCATGACATCTTGTTCCTCGAACGCGATGTGCCCTGGTACCGTAATCAGCGCGACTGCATCGATCCCGACTTCTGCCGGCTCTGCTTCTACGACGATCTGGACGATCTGGCCCGGTTCACGGTCGAGATTGCCGAGGCCGACGCCGTCATCGTCGGCTCCTATGTACCCGAAGGCGTCGCGGTGGGCCGCTTCGTGCAGGACGTCGCGGGGGGTACCACCGCCTTCTACGACATCGATACGCCTGTCACGCTCGCCAAGCTGGAACGCGGTGATCACGAATATCTCTCGCCCGAGCTCATCCCGGGCTACGATGTCTATCTGTCGTTCACCGGGGGCCCCACCCTCGACCTGCTCGAGCGACGTTACGGCTCGCCACGTGCGGCGGCGCTCTATTGCTCGGTCGATCCCGATGCGTACCGGCCGCTGGGCGGCCCTAAGCGCTGGGACCTGACGTATCTGGGCACCTACAGCCCCGATCGTCAGCCGACGCTGGAGCGGCTGCTGATCGAACCCGCCCGGGCCGCACCCGAGCGCCGTTTCGCCGTCGCGGGGCCGCAATATCCCGTCGACATCGACTGGCCAGCCAATGTGGACCGGATCGAGCATCTGCCCCCGGCGGAGCATGCCGCCTTCTACTCCGCGTCGCGCTTCGCGCTCAACGTCACGCGCGCCGACATGATCGCGGCCGGCTGGTCGCCATCGGTGCGGCTGTTCGAAGCGGCTGCCTGCGCGACCCCGATCATCTCGGATCGGTGGGCGGGGCTCGACCAGCTGTTCGCGCCTGGGCGTGAGATCATCCTGGCTGACACCGCCGCCGACGTGATCGCCGCGCTCGACGGTGACGCCGGGGAGCTCGGGCAGGCGGCTCGGACCCGCGTGCTGGGCCGTCATACCGCCGCTATCCGTGCCACTGAACTCGAAATCGCGCTCTTTCCGGCAGACAATGTCAGCGCGGTGAGGGCGGCATGATCATTGAAGGACAAGTCCCTATGAAGCGATCGATCGATGACGGCGCGGTGCTGGTCGCTGGTGGCGCGGGGTTCATCGGATCGCATCTGTGCGCACGGTTGCTGGACGAGGGGCGTACCGTGATCTGCCTCGACAATCTGCAGACTTCACGCCCGTCGAACCTGCGGCTGCTTCAGGGGCGGCCAGGCTTTACCTTCATCGAAGCCGATATCAGCCTGCCGCTGCCCGGTGCTATTGCTGGACTGCCACTGTCGCGCATCTACAATTTGGCCTGCGCCGCCTCCCCGCCGCTGTACCAGCTCGATCCCGAGCACACGATGCTGACCAATGTCGTCGGCACGAACAACCTGCTCCGGCTGGCGGAGGCAACGGGTGCTCGCCTGCTGCAGAGTTCGACTAGCGAGGTTTACGGCGATCCCGAGGTTCATCCGCAGGTGGAGGATTATCGCGGCTGGGTCAGCTGCACGGGCCCGCGCGCCTGTTATGACGAGGGCAAGCGCGCCGCCGAATCGCTCTGCTTCGACTATGCGCGCATGGGCCGGGCGCAGGTCCGCGTCGCGCGGATCTTCAATACCTATGGTCCGCAGATGCATCCGGATGACGGCCGCGTGGTGTCCAACCTGATCTGCCAGGCGCTGTCGGATCGCGACATCACCATCTATGGCGACGGCACGCAGACGCGGTCGTTCTGCTATGTGTCGGACATGGTCGAGGCGCTCGTGCGGCTGATGGAGGCGGACATCGACGGCATGGAGCCGGTGAATGTCGGCAACCCGATCGAACTGACCGTGGGCGAACTGGCCGACCATGTCGTGGCGATGACGGGCACGCCCAACCGCGTGATCTATGAGCCGCTGCCGCAGGATGATCCACGCCGCCGTCGCCCCGATATCACGCGCGCACGGGTGCTGCTCGGGTGGGAACCGCGTGTGCCGTTGGCGCAAGGACTGGCGCTCACCTGTGCGTGGTTCGCCGAGGAACTGGGCCGATCGACCCAGCAGATCGCCGCCGAGTAACGGATCAGCCGATCGCGCGTGCCACCTGGCCCAATACAGCATCGGCGAGCTCCGCGCGACAGATCAGCAGGTCGGGCAGCAGCGGGTTCACGCAATTATAAACTAACGCCGCACCGTCGATCCG
>DASVUT010000662.1:0-10045 GCA_036386955.1 Sphingomonas sp.
GACTGCCGGCGTCAAGCTCGAACAGTCAAGCTTCACAGGGCTTCAGGTGCTTCCCAATGTGCGAGTGGCATGGACACCTTCTGCTGGGACGCTGATCTGGGGCGCGGTGTCGCGGACCGTACGCACTCCGAGCAGGATCGATCGGCAGCTCGTCAACTTGCCGCTGCTCGCGACGTCTCCCGCTTTCGCGACGGAAAAGGTCACCGCCTTCGAAGCAGGTTATCGGGGCCAGCCGGCGACGTGGCTCTCGCTATCGGTCAACGGCTTCGTCAATCGCTACGACGATTTGCGGACGACCGAGTTCACCGGCGCCACCGGCGGGCTGCCGATCCGCCTCCAGAATAGCCTTTTCGGTACGAGCTACGGCGTTGAAGCCTGGGCAACGATGCAGCCGACGGCGCAGTGGCGACTGCGGCTCGGCGCGTCGACGTTGGTCGAAGACTTCGAAGTCCGCAGCGGGCGGCGCGACCTGACGAACGGGGAGTCGGCGGGCAACAACCCGAGCTACAGCATCGTCGCGCGCTCTACCTTCGATGTGACATCCCTGCTGTCTTTTGACGGCGGCCTGCGCGTCGTCGACCGGCTCTCCCGCTTTGTCACGCCGGCCTATGTCGAGGCCGACGCGAGGCTAGGCTGGCGAGCGACCGATATAGTCGAGCTGTTCGTGGCGGGCAGCAACCTGCTGCACGACGACCACCTGGAGGCCAACGACGTCAAACGTGCGCAACGCATCGAACGGACGGTGCTCGCTGGCGCTCGCCTTACCTTCTGATGCTCGCTTCGCGGCTCTTGACGATAACAATCGCTGCGGGCTTGGCGTCCGTGCCCGGACCAGCTTCCGCGCAGGTGAGCGAAGCCGCAGTCAAGGCCGCCTACCTTCCCAAGATCGCCCGCTACATTATTTGGCCGCCGGATGCGGTCGCCCCACGGTCGCAATTGCAGATCTGCCTCGTCGGGAGCGATCCGTTCGGTCGCCTGATCGACGAGGCAGTCGCCGGCCAAAGCGTGGGCGAGCATGCAATGATTGTGCGGCGCAGTGGCGAGCTTGAAGGGTGTCACGTTGCGTTCCTGCGCGGCAGTGTCGCGCCGCGCGCCATGGCGATGCTCAAGGGCCGGCCGGTGCTCACCGTCACCGACAGCCGCGATGGACCGGTGCGCGGGATGGTGCATTTTGCGCTGAAGGATGGCCGCGTCAGCTTCCACATCGACGACAGGCAGGCCGCGCAGGCCGGCCTTGGCATCAGCGCACGTCTACTCGCGATCGCGCTCACCGTGCGGACCCGGACCCAATGAAGCGGCTGCGCCTCGCGGCCGAGCGTTGGACACAGCTGCCGCTTTTTGCTGGCGGGTTCGCGCTGCTCCTGCTGATCGCAGGGCTGGCCATTATCTTCCAGAACGCGAGCAGCTATCGTACCGAGCAGGAAGGCAGCACGCGCATTCAAGCCGAAATCCTCGGCGCCAGCGTCGTCGCCGCGCTGGATTTTTCCGATCGGCAAGTTGCCCAGGAGGCCGTGAACGCGCTGCGTGCGAATCCTGAGATTCGCGAGGCGCTGGTTTTCGATCGCCGAGGCCAGCTGTTCGCTGGGTTCGCTCGCGGCGGCGGTGCCGGCAGTAGCCGGGTGATCAGCGTCGAAGTGCCGGTGGCGATTGATGGCGGGCGGCTTGGCACCGTTCGCCTCGTCCGCGCCGACGAGCCGGTTGCCCGCCGGGTCGCGCGCTACTCGTTAATTAGTCTTTTCGTCGTCATGGCAGCGCTGATCGCCGGCATTCTCGGGCTGGCGGCCAACGCGCTCAGACGCGCTAATCGTCAGCTCGGCGAACGCGCGGCCGCGCTGGGCGAGGTCAACGAGGCGCTGACCGTCCAGATCGCCGAGCGTGAAAAGGCCGAGGATCAGCTCCGCCAAGCGCAGAAGATGCAGGCGCTCGGTCAGCTGACCGGCGGCATCGCGCACGATTTCAACAACCTGCTTACCGTGATCCAGGGATCGGCCGACATTCTTCAGCGCCCGGTGTTGGATGAGGCCAAGCGCTTGCGCTTTGCGGGCGCGATTGCGCAAACAGCGGCGCGTGCCGCCTCGCTCACCAGCCAACTCCTCGCCTTTGCCCGCCGCCAGCCGCTCAGGCCCGAGTTGATGGACGTCAACGAACGCATTGCCAGCATGTCGGAGATTTTTGAGCGCAGCCTGGGCGCTGGCGTCAGCGTCATCACCGATCTCAAGATCGATGGTTGCATCGTCGAAGCTGACCCCGCGCAGCTCGAATCGGCGATCCTCAACGTTGCGGTCAACGCACGCGATGCGATGCCGGCGGGTGGGACGCTTACCATCCGCACCTGCCTTGATCGTCTGAATGAGGATCGCAAAGCAGTGGCGATCGTCGTTTCCGACACGGGGGACGGCATGGACGCCGAGGTCGCAGCCCGCGTGTTCGAGCCTTTCTATACTACCAAGGGAGTGGGCAAGGGCACGGGCCTCGGCCTGAGCCAAGTGTACGGCTTTGCCTCGCAATCTGGCGGCGACGTGCTGATCGACAGCGCGCCGGGCAAAGGCACGACCGTCACCATCCTCCTGCCCTGCAGCGGAAAGACTTTCGAGCGGCAACAGCATCGCAAGGCTGGCGCGATGTGTGCCAGCGAACGGCGCCGCTTGCTGGTTGTAGACGACAATGAGGAAGTTGGCGCGTTCGCAGAAACGCTGCTCGGCGAGTTGGGCCATGATGTCGTGCGCACCTCCTCCGCCCAGGAGGCGCTGAAGCTCGCCGCGGCCGAGCAATTCGATCTTGTCTTCACTGACGTCGTGATGCCCGAAATGAGCGGAATCGAACTTGCGCTGGAGCTGCGCCGCCTCGGCCTCGACACGGCGATTGTGCTCACCACAGGCTACTCCGATCGTATCGCGGAGACTGGCAGCGAGGGTTTTCCCGTGATCACCAAACCGTACCGCCTAGAGACTCTTGCCGACACGATCGAACGCGCTCTGCCCTAGAAAACTTGCTCGCACTGCGGCGCCAGCTCTGCGCTGCTCGGCGTGGCTTCTTTAACATAGCCATGTGGCGTAGCCCTGGTTGTCGAGCTTACAGCGGAATAGCTGCGGAAATGAACCAATGGCAGAAGCTGGGGTGTTGGGAGCCTCGCCGGAACGGCGGATTGTGGGTCGTGCAGACCGTGCGCCCGGTTTGCACGCCTGTGTGAGATCCGTCACCTTAGCTGATCTTGAGCCCGTGCCTTGCGCTCAGCCGATCCCGGTTTCCATCGGACGAAGCGTTGACAACCGGTCAGCGAGTTCGGCGTTTCGGAACGGCTTCGTGAGGCGAGGGAGGTCAGGAGCGATACCGTCGACCTCAGCGTACCCCGAGACAATGAGCACCGGGAGGTCGGCCTTGAGCAAGCGTATCTCGCGAATGAGTTCAACGCCGCTCATGCCGGGCATGAGGTGATCGGTCACGAGGAGGTCGGGCGGGTTCACCTGGTCGAACAGGCGCAATGCTTCTTCGCCGGAGGCGGCTTCGATCACCTCGTAGCCCATATCGTTCAGCATGTCGGCTGTGCTCATGCGGACTAGTTCTTCGTCATCAACGAGCAGCACCCGCCCACGAACATTTGCCAGTGGCGCAGCAAGACGAGCTTCCTCACCGGTTGCAGGCTCAGGGCTGGTTGGAAGCCACAGCTCGACCCGGGTTCCACGACCCGGTTCGCTTTCGATCGTCAGCTCGCCGCCTAACTGCGCAGCCAAGCCGTGAACCATCGAAAGCCCAAGGCCCGTGCCCTTGCCGATACCCTTGGTTGAGAAGAATGGCTCAATTGCACGAGCGAGCGTCAAGGCGTCCATGCCAAGGCCGCTGTCGTCGACCGCGAGCCGGATGTAGTGGCCGGCCTCCAGCTTCGAAGCGCGTTCTTGCCGAATGATCTCGTGCTTGGCCGATATGGTCAGCACGCCCCCGTGGGGCATTGCGTCCCGCGCATTTACCGCAAGGTTCAACAGCGCCATCTCTAGCTGGTTGGCGTCGGCACGTGCTGGAGGAAGGTCGTCGTCCAGCTCCACACGGACGTCGACCTTGGGGCCAAGCGTGCTCTCGATAAGCCCCGCCAAGCCGCTCACCAGCTGAGGAAGGTTGACTGCGGTCGCTTGCAGAGGTTGCCGCCTCGCAAAGGCGAGGAGCCGCTGAACAAGCGTCTTGGCCCGCTCGGCGGACTGAAGTGCGCCGCCGACCAGCCGTTGCTCGCGCTCGTTGCCGAGCCCGCGGCGCATGAGCATGTCCAGCGAGCCGATGATCGGCGTCAGCAGATTGTTGAAGTCGTGCGCCACGCCGCCCGTCAGCTGGCCCATGGCCTCCATCTTCTGCGACTGGCGCAATTGCTCCTCGGCAGCCCTTTGACGGGTCAGATCACGGCTGGAGCCGATCAGCCGGATGATGCGGCCGTTCTCCCCATGCACCGGCACCAGAACCGTGTCCCAGTAGGTCGTCCTGCCGTGTAGCTCGAAAGCTTCCCGGTACTGGTAGACGCCAGTGGCGATGAGCGCGCGCCGGTAGTGCGCAATGACTGGCTCGGACAGGATCGGCGGTAAGATCTCATCGATGCGCTTGCCGTAAACCTCGGCCAAGGGGAGCCCAATGCTCGCCTGGTGCGCGGGATTGAGGTCCTCGATGGTGAAGCCGCCATCCTCGAGCACGTTGACGACGAACAGGGCCTCGGCAGTGTTCTCGAAATAGGCGCGGTACAGCGCGTCCGCCTCGCGCCGCGCCGCCTCCGCTGCTGCAAGACGCTCCTGCTCGCGCATTCGCTCGGTGATATCCTGGGCGAACACGAAGGCGCCGACCTGTTTACCATCGCTATTCAGCAGCGGCTTGAAGTGAGTCTCGAACGCACGGCGTCCGAGAGCGTCATCACCCCACCATCGGGTCTCGCTATAGGCCTCCCCCTTCAGCACGCGTGCCCAGACCTGCTGGGCTGCCTCGCATTCGGCAGGCAGGTGCGCCAGGATATCCATCACGATCTGCCCAGCCTGCGGTCGGACGCCGAACACTCGCTCGTAGTCGTGCTTGGCTGTTTTGTTGATGGCGAGAAAGCGAAAATCCTGATCGACGGCCTGCACCGACGCGTCGGTCGCCTCGACGATCTCGGCAAACAAGCGCTTCTCGGCCAGTGCCTCCGCGACGCGCTGCTCCAGCGCCGCCTCCATCTCCTTGCGATCTTCAATATCGATGACCGAGCCCACATAGCCAAGAAAGTCGCCATCTTCGGCAAAGCGGGCGTCCGCGGCGTCAATTGACCAGCGGTACACGCCGTCAGACCGCCGGAGACGAAAGTCGAAGCGGTAATTGCGGCGCTCCGCTGTGGCCGAGACGAATGCCTGTTCCGCCAGCGGTCGATCGTCGGGATGAATGGCGTCGAGCCAGCCGTAGCCCTCGCCTTGGCCGGGTTCCTGACCCGTGAACTCGTACCAGCGCGCGTTGAGGTACGTGCAACAGCCGCTGGCATCGGTGACCCACATCATCACCGGGGCTTGATCGGCCATGTTGCGAAAGCGCGTTTCGCTCTCTTCAAGCGCGGCCTGCACCCGCTTCGCCTCTGTTATCTCTTCGGCCGAGACTGCCACTCCAGTAATCGCGCCCTCGGCGTTACGAATAGGCAGCCAGTTCTCGCGCCACGTCCGCTCCACGCCCGGCTGCGCTGGCGTCGTGCCCGACAGCTCGACGTTCCATACTTCCTCGCCTTCGAGCACCCGCCGCATCATGGCGATCACCTGCTCGTTCAGCTCGGGCACGACTTCTTGGACGGTGCGTCCGATATGGTCGGCCGCGGGCACGCCGTTGATCTCGGCGAGCCGCTCGTTAATCCGCACGTACCGTAGGTCGCGGTCGATCACGCAAAGCCCAACCGGTGCCGCGTTGTAGATGCTCGCGATCTCGTCCGCTTGAGCGCGGGCCAGTGCTTCGCTGCTCGCAAGAGCCTCCCTCGCTGCCTTCTCGGCGGTGACATCCTCGACGGCCACGACGACCTTGCCGTGCTCGCCCGTCAGGGAAGCTGCAGAGAGCCGCACGGGGAAGCGGCGGCCGTCCTTGCGGTAATACTCCTTCTCATATGTATCCCACGACCCGCGCTCGAGCGCTTGGCGGATCGCCACTTCGTCGAGATGGAGGTGCTCGGGCGGCGTGAAATCCCGCCAGTTCCAGGCCTGCGTTTCGAACTCCGCACGGGTATGCCCGGTCATGTTCAGGAAGGTGTCGTTGATCGCCAGCGTCCGGCCCGTGCTGGCGTCAAATACGGTCAAACCCGTAAGCCGCGAGTTGAACACACCGCGAAAACGCGCCTCGCTCTCCCGAAGGCGCTGCTCTGCTACCACGCGCTCGGTCGCGTCACGGTAGAAGACAGCGAGACCGTCGCTCGCGGGATAGGCCCGCATGTCGATCCAGGTGTCGCGTCCGTCCGGCCAGACATAGCGATGTAAAAGCGAAGCGGCCTGCCGCTCGCGCATGGCTTTCCTGTATAACTCGCCGAGCTCCGGCGCCGCATCAGCGTGCGCCTCCCAATGCGTCTTGCCGAGGATGGCCTCCTTGGGCCGGTTCTCTAGCCGCATAGCTTCGGCGTTCATGTCGACGATGCGGAACTCGCGGTCGAGAAGCACGAATGCCTCGCCCATATTGTCCAGCACGCCCTGCGCACGGTCGCGTTCGGCCCAAACGGCGCGTTCGGCGAGCACCCGGGCCGTTGTTTCGGCGACCGCGCAGAACATGCCAGCTACCGCGCCGCTTTCGTCTTTGACCGGCGAGTAGCTGAAGGTAAACCAGGCTTGTTCCTCGAACCCACGGCGGTTCACGATCAGCGGCAGGTCTTCACTAAAGGTCGCCTGCCCAGCCATGGCGGTGTCGATGAGCGGAGAGATGTCAGACCAAATCTCCGACCAGACGTCCTCAATGCGCGCCCCCAGCGCGGCAGGATGCTTGGCGCCGAGGAGGCCGGCATAAGCGTCGTTGTACAGAAAGCCGAGCTCACCACCCCAGGCGACGAACATCGGAAACTGCGACCCGAGCATCACGCTTGTGACCGTCCGCAGGGGTTGAGACCACGCCTGTGGCGCGCCCAGGGGCGAGCCCGACCAGTCATGCGTGCGCATCAGGCGGCCCAGCTCTCCACCTTCGTTAAGAAATCCGAGTTCGTGAGCATGAGTCCGCATCAGGCTGCGCAAGCTCCTCTTAGCGCCTACCCAGCGGATGAGCCGGGCTCCGCCCATTCTTAGAAGCTTGGGTCTCCAAAGCGAAGCGCAGACACCTCCGGTATCTGGATGGCTGCTTGTAGGGTGCGATCGACGGGTGCACCAGGTTTCGGCAGTCGGGAGAAAGCTATGTCGGTCAAGGTCGTCGCGTTCGTCAGCGTTCAGCCGGGGCAGGAGGACGGCTTCGTCGCCGCCGCGCGCGATTGTGTCGCCGCTTCGCGCGCCGAGCCGGGCGTGCTCCGGTACGATCTATGGCGGGAGGCCGAGGGGGAGCGGCGGTTCGTATTCGACGAACTCTACGTCGATGATGCCGCCGTCCAGGCCCACATGGCCTCCGACCACTTCAAGGCGTTCGGCATGGCGGCACGCGACTTGGCGGCGGCGCGGCCGAGCATTACAATCGCCCACGCCGTCGACGTGACCGACTGAGGTGACGCTGCGGGTGCTGGCCTTCGACGTGTTCGGGACGGTGGTCGATTGGCGATCGGGAATCGCGCGCGAGTCAGCTTCGTTCCTGGCGGTGATCGGGCGACCCGACATCGATCCCGCCGGTTTCGCGGACGCCTGGCGCGCGCGCTATCAGCCCGCAATGGCGGCGGTTCGCGACGGCAGGCGGCCGTTCGTCGTTCTCGACGTCCTCTATCGTGAGATGCTCGAAGCGGCGCTGCTCGCCCGCAATGTGGACGTCTCCGCGCTCGATCCGGGGATGCTGGAGGACTGGACCCGCGCCTGGCACCGGCTGGACCCATGGCCTGACGCGGTCGAGGGACTGACCCGGCTCAAGGCTCGCTTCCCGATCGTGACGCTGTCGAACGGCAACATCGCGCTCATGCTCGCCATGGCGCGGCATGGCGGCCTGCCCTGGGACGCGATCATGGGCGCCGAGGTGACCCGCGCGTACAAGCCCGCGCCCGAGGCGTATGTGGCGACGGCGCGTATCCTCGCCATCGCACCCAATGAGCTCTGCCTGGTGGCGGCCCACCACAGCGACCTCGCCGCGGCGCGGCGTTCGAGCCTGCTCACCGCCTATGTGGACCGGCCCATGGAGCGCGGTGGCGCCGCAGCGCCAGACCGCGACCAGCGCGGGGAATGGGATTGGTCCTCGGACAGCCTAATCGACCTGGCGACGCAGATTGGCTGCTAGCCACTACGCCGCGCCGGTCATCCGCAACACCGCTTGGACTTCTTTCCCGAGCCGCAGCGGCAGGGTTCGTTCCGGCCGACCTTTACCGGCGCGGGTCTCGCCACGGCCGCGACGAGGCCGCCGCTCCGCGCGCGGGTCGCGTAGAGGCGCAGGACGGCGGCGGTAAGGTTGGCCGGCGCGTTCGCGTCCAGCTCGTTAACGGCGGGGGTGTCGAGCTCGCTCTCGCCGCGCGCCACGGCGATCAGCTCGGACAGGCTGGCGACCGCGTCGGCGGCTTCGGCGTCGGCACCGTCGGCGAGCGCCTGCCATTCGTCCGGGCGCAGCGCCATCGCCTCGGCGAACCCGTCGACCCACGGCTCCCACAGCACGTCGCCGTTGCGATCGTCGACGTCAAGGATCGGTTGAAGCCTGCCGCGGGCGAGGTCGCGCCCAATCTCGTCGCGCCTGGCGATCACTGCGTCGCAGAACCATTGCACGTCGAGCGGGTCCTCGAAGGGCGGGACGCCGTCGGTCTCGTCGCCCCAGACAATCGGCAGCCACTCCTCGGCCGCAATGGGAGCGGGGCAGACGAGCACGCCGGTCAGCAGCCCATCCAGCTCGGTGAGCAGCATTGGCTCTTCCAGCGGCAGGTCCGCGAGGGCGCCGTCCAGTCGGCGGAAGCGGGAGGGAAGCCGCCTCATCGGCAGGCGGCACCATTGTCGTGGGTCATCCAGGTGCCATAGCGCAGAGCACGGCCAGCTTTCCATATTGTGCCAGCGACCGCCGCCGCTCTCCGAAGCGTGCTCGGATGCGCTGACTGAGCTTACTGCGGCCTGAGAAGGGACCCGCGCTGAGTTTCCGCCAAGCAACGCGTCAGCCATACCGGGGGATGAATGGATGGCCGCTTTCGGGAGCCTCTCGATCGGTCGCGAATGACCGGGGTTGGGTCTTCACGCGAGCGGCGTCGACCGGCCCATCCTCAGCATCGCCCGACGTAGTGGTCGAGAAGAGCTACCCTCGGCTTCAACCCTTCACCTAGCGAGCAGTCGCGTCACCCGTCGGGGATCAGGCTGCGACCAAGGATGCTGGCAGTCCGCAATCGTCAACTTCCGTCTTCACGCGGTATCGTCGCCTTACCGTCCATGCCACGACGTAAGCGGAGTGACCCGCATGGCATCTTGTCCGCAGCCGCACCCTAGAGTCAGGTTCGCTCATGTTTGCACGTAGCCTGAGTGGCGAATGTAGTTGGTGCACTCGGCGGGGCGGAAGCGTTCGAGGATGTTTTTGAGCGCGTCGATAATGGCGTTGAAGGAGCGCGGGGCGGCTCTACGGAGCAGCGCCTTGAGCTTGGCGAAGGCTTGTTCGATCGGATTGAAGTCGGGCGAGTAGGGCGGCAGGTAGAGCAGCCCCATGCCGGCGTCCTCCAGGCACTCGCGGATGCCGGCGACCTTGTGCGCTGGCAGGTTGTCGCAGACCACGATGCTGCCGGGCAGCAACTCGGGGATGAGATGATCGGTCAGCCATTGCTGGAAGATGCGACCGGTCATCGGTGTGTCGATCAGCATCGGCGCGACGATCCCGTCATGGCGCAGCCCGGCGACGAAGGTCGAGGTCCTCCAGTGTCCGTGCGGTGCCTTGCCCAGCAGCGGCTTGCCCTTGCGGCTCCAACCGCGAAGCCGTGTCATGCTGGTGGTCGTCCCGGTCTCAT
>DASVUT010000663.1:0-1842 GCA_036386955.1 Sphingomonas sp.
CGCCAGCTTGTAAGATGGACGCCGCAGGAACGGCGGGTAGCGATCCGTGCTTCTCGACAGCCACACCTCGTGACCCGTGCATCGCCGTCGCCTCAGTCCGTCACCGCCGGGCTCGTCGCACGGTATCCACGCCGCAGAACGGAGGAACGCCGCGAGCGGAGTCGGCCAGTCGCGGTTGTCCGATCGGTAGCTGTAACGGTGCTTCACCTCGGTCCAGAGATGCCTGCGCTCCACACGGCCAACCCATTCGACGATCAGCTTCGCGTAAGCGTCGATTGCGTCGTCGCTGAACTCGTCGATGTCGGCTTGGCCAGGCATCCACCAAAGCTCGCCCACGTCGTAGTCGGTCGAAGTCGGCAGCCAGAGCGAAATCCCCGCCCGGCTCGCAATGTCCTTCTTGATCAACGGGCCGAGCGATTCCGGGAGCCCGAGATCCCCCAAGAAGTCGAAGCTCGTGACGCGCGAGGCAGACACGTAGTGCTTCAGCTCGTCCGACCGAGGCTGCAGTCCTCGCTGGACGCCTACACCGGCGAGAAAATCGGTCCACTCCTCAGTGAACCGCGTCCCGAACACCGCGCTGGAGGGCGGCGCGATCCGTCGTGCACGCACTTCGTCGATGTCCCTCGAGCCTGCTGGCGCAAGCTCGAGGAACTGTTGCAGCTGGTTGCCGAGTGTCCGGTCTGGCCAAGAAGACGAGAACACCGCCTCCGAGGCTCGAACGAACTCGCCGTCCATGGTCGGGACGAACAGTCGATAGGCGGCGGAAAGCGCCACCGGCCGCTTGATGGCGACGGAACGGCGCCAGATGGCGAATGCCCAGCGAAGACCTGCTGTCCGGACCTTCTTCGTCGCGTCTCGTTCGACGATCTGCGAGATCCGCGTCAGCAGCGCCTCGCTCTCAAACGGCGTCGCTAAGTCCTTCTCGAGGAACTGGCGCGCAGCGGCCAGGTCCCCGTACCAGGGGAGCGCGTCATGCAGGAACGCAAAGAACTCGCGGACCGGTGCCGGAGGATAGAAGTCCTCGCCAATGCTCTCCTCGGCGTCGCCGCGACGAGGAGGAACGAACACCGACGCCTCACGCGCGCCTCGGCGCCTGCGCCGCTTCGCGCCATCACCGTCGGTCAACTCCGCAGATAGGTTCGGCCGCATCGCCCTCAGGGTGCCGTCCTGACAAATCAGTATCTCTCGCCCGACCAGCCCGCCAGAATCGCCACCCATGAAATCAGAGAGGTCGCGGTAGAAGGCAGTCCAACTCTTCCAATCAGGCTTCCTCGCTTTAGCGAGCGCCTTCGCTACACCACCCACGATCTCGGCGCGCTCTATGGTGGTCATCTGGTCTTTGAAGCGCCCGGGTGCATGGAGCCGGAGGAAATCTGCCAGCAGCTCGGTCCGGCGTTGCCCAAGGCCCGGCCAAATCGGAGCGACACCTGCGGAACGCCCGTAGCGCGCGATGACCTCCAACGAGAAGAACACTCCGGCGACTGGGCGTCTCGCGGTCGCTGGACTCATCCACGTGATCGGGCCGAATTCTGGCCGCCCGAGCGCATCGCCCGTCCAGTCCCCGAGGCACGGCACGAACGCCGCATTGCCCAGCGACGACGCAGACCAGCGACGCGCGATCTCGGCCGCCATAACCTTGCCGAGATCGACGGCCTCCTCGTCGTCTTCATCTTCATCCCCGCCGGCGAGCAGACTCGTCGGCGTCGTCCAGATCAGAAAGTCCACCGCTGCCCTCGCGGCGATGACGACTGGAACGGGCGAGTCCTTCTCGGTCGAGCCGTGCTCCTCAAGCCACCGCGCGGTCTCCGATGCCAGCCTAACCGCGTGTTCCAACACCAAGGA
>DASVUT010000664.1:0-17620 GCA_036386955.1 Sphingomonas sp.
GCGCTCGCCCTCGACGGCGCGCGACACGCCCATCGGCAACTGGTCGAGGATGGCGTAACCGCCGGGGGCCTGTTTGGGCAGGCCTTGTCCCGCCAGCAGCATCCGCGCCTTGGCGTAATCCTCTTCGGCGACGGTCAGCGCGTCGGTGCCGCTGTCGACCTTGGCGTCGATCCCGCCCTGCGTCAGCGCGGCGGAGACCGCAGCCTTGTCGGCGTCGGTCAGGCTGGTGAACAGGACTTTTTGCGTCGGCGTCGACAGGCTGGCCCAAGCTAGCGCGGCGGCGCCGATCAGCCCGACCATCAACGCCATGGGCAGCGACCGGCGCACCGCTGGTTGCGCCATGACGCCCTGGATCTGGCGCAAGGGATTGGCGAAGCGCTCGGGGACCAGAGCGGGGGTGGTGGAAAGGGCTGTGCTCATCGCATTACACCGGCATGCTCATGATGTCCTTGTACGCGGACAGGAGCTTGTTTCTGACCTGCAGCGTGGCTTCGAACCCGACGCTGGCCTCCTGGCGGGCGAGCATCACCTTGGCGATGTCGACCTCGGCCCCGCGTTCATAGGCTTCGGTCAGCTTGCTGGCCTCGGCCTGGTTCTGGTTGACCGATCGGACCGCATCGCCCAGCGCATCGGCGAAGCTTGCCGGCTTGGCCTCGGCGGGGCCGGTCGGCGCCGGCGCGGACGTGGCCCGCGACAGCGCCTGGTTGCGCTCCAGGATCTGCGCCCGCAATTGCATCACGCGGTCGACGCTCATCGCGCCCCCGCCGATTCCCGACACGCCGCTCATGCCGCACCCACACAGCTACGGATTTCGGCGAAGGCCTCACCCTGTTCGCGCGCCTTGGCCAGGCGGTAGCGCAGCGTGCGTTCCGAAATGCCCAGCCGCCGTGCGGTCTCGACCCGGCTGCCGCCACAGGCGTTGAGCGTGTCGCGGATCGCGGCGAACTCGCTCATCTGCACGACCTCGCCCAAGGTGGACGGATCGCGTGACGCCGCGGCGTCGTTGGCGACCTCCACGACCGCGCGCACCGGGGCGGCGGGCCGGTCGAACACGATGTGCGACGCATCGATCGTCGCACCGCCCGCGAACAGCAGCGCGCGCTGGATCACATTCTCCAGCTCGCGGACATTGCCCGGCCAGTCGTGGCGCATCAGCAGCTCGACCGCGTCACGCGTCGGCCACGGCACCGTGGCGCGCGTGCCGGCATGGCGCAGGATCATCGTGGCGGCGAGCGCGGGGATGTCCTGCCGGCGCTCGGCGAGCGACTTGGTGGTGAGGGGGAACACCGCGAGCCGGTAGTAAAGATCGGCGCGGAACCGTCCGGCGGCGACTTCGCCCTGCAGGTCGCGGTTGGCGCAGGCGACGACCCGGACGTCGATCGGTTGCGGCGTGGTCGCGCCGATCGGCACCACCTCGCGCTCCTGCAATACGCGCAGCAGCTTGGCCTGCAGCGACAGCGGCATTTCGGCGATCTCGTCGAGCAGGATGGTGCCGCCATGCGCCGCGCGGAAGAACCCCTCGCCGCCGCTCGACGCGCCGGTGAACGCGCCCTTCTGGTGGCCGAAGAGCATGGCTTCGAGCATCGATTCCGGGAGCGCGGCGCAGTTGATGGCGATGAAGGGTCCATCCCTGCGCGTCGACCCGTTGTGGATGGCGCGGGCGAGCACTTCCTTGCCGGTGCCGGTGGGGCCGTTGATCAGCACGGTGATGTCCGCCGCGGCGACCCGCTGCGCCAGCGCCAGCAGCGCCAGGCTCTCGGGGTCGGCGGCGGTGGGCGTGGCGGGTCCCGCGATCAGCGCCCGGGCAAAGCCGTTGCCGATCGCGGCGTCGTCGGGGCCGTAGGCGATCCGCGCCGGATTGCCGTCGGCGGACGGGATGACATAGCGGTCGAGCCCCTCGCCGATCACTACCGTGCGCGCCGGTGCCGGGGGCGTTTCGCCTTCGGCCACCAGAAACAGGTCGCCTGGGGCGGGGCGATCGCCCATCGCGGCGATGCCGAACCCTTGCGCGCGCAGTTGCGACAACAGGGCGACCTTGCGCGCGGCGATGGCGGTGGACGGACAGATCGAACGCATGTAGGTCCCCTTTGCAGGATCACCGCTTGCGGCCGCGCTGGTAAACACGGCGTTAAGGCTGTTGCCGCCCGGCAGATTTTTTCCGGGCGCGCGTCGCCCTCACGGGTGCCCACGCGCGCGCGACCCCGGCGGGGCCGCTTCGAATTTTAACGTTAAAGCCCGTCGGCGGATGGCCGTTTGAGTGCTTGGCGGCTCGGCCCTCCGCTCTGGGGGCGGCGGGGAGCGCCGACATGGATGGAGAACCCAGATGACCGTTATCGGAACGAATATCTCGGCCCTGCGCGCGGCGAACGCGTCGAGCAGCGCCAACAACATGCTGGCCACGACGATGGAGCGCCTGTCGACTGGCAAGCGCATCAACTCGGCCAAGGACGACGCCGCCGGCCTCGCGATCTCGAGCCGCATGGCATCGGCGGTCAAGTCGATGGCGGTTGCGGTCCGCAACGCCAATGACGGCATCAGCCTGGCGCAGACCGCCGAAGGCGCGCTGGGCGAAGTCACCAACATGCTGCAGCGCATGAAGGAATTGGCGACGCAGTCCGCCAACGGCACGCTGGGCTCGTCGGAGCGCAACGCGCTTCAGGCGGAGACCAAGCAGTTGGTCAGTCAGATTAACGACATCGCCAAATCCACCAACTTCAACGGCGTCACCCTCCTGGACGGTTCGGTCAAGGATCTGAAGCTGCAGACCGGCACCAACGCCGGCGAGACGGTTTCGCTGTCGCTGGGCTCGCTCAACACCAACCAGCTCGGTTCCGGCAATGAAGCAGGCGTTGCGGCGAGCGGAGCATTCGAGGCAACCGCCGCAAACCTTGGCACTAATCAAGCGCTCAAGGCAGGCGATCTGACGATCAACGGCGTCGCGGTTCCCGCGTCGACGAAGGATGCCGACCAGTCCTCGTCGGACTACAAGAGCGCCTCGGCGATCTCTAAGGCGGCAGCGATCAACAGCGTTGCCGGTCAGACGGGCGTCAAGGCCGTCGTGGGTGAAACGGTCATGGGCGGCGCTGCGATGACGGCGGCTGCCCTGACCGGCACCGTGACGATCAACGGCGTCACCACCGGCTCGATCACCACGACCGCCGACGCCGCCGAATCGCGCGCAAAGGTGATTGCCGAGATCAACAAGATCTCGGGTCAGACCGGCGTCGTCGCCAGCGACGGCGGCAGCGACAAGGGCGGGATCGTGCTTACCGCGGCCGACGGGCGCAACATCGTGACGGCGGTGACCACCTTGACCGCCGCTGCGACGGGCGTGAAGGTCGGCGCACAGTCGGGTAGCTACAGCCTGGTATCGACCTCGGGCAAGCCGATCGAACTGGGCACCGGTGCCGATGGTCAGATCGAGCGTGCCGGCCTCCAGACCGGCAGCTTCGCGGCGGGCAAGGCCAGCGTTTCAACAGCCTCGCGCGCGGCGGCGACGGCGGCGCAGACGGGCCTGAGCTCGGGTCAGCTTGTCCTGAACGGTGTCTCGATCCGCGCCAGCACGGCGTCCGATGACACGGTCAGCGCCACCAGCAGCGGCAGCACCGCGATCACCGGTAGCTCGAAGAGCGCGTCGGCCATCGCCTTGGCCGCGGCGATCAACGCCAGCTCGGCCGAATCGGGCGTGACGGCGACGGCCAATGCGGTATCGCTAAAGGCGGCGACGACGACCGGCTTGACCGCCGGCGCCTCGGTCGTGACGCTGAACGGCGTGTCGACGACGATCACCGCGACGGCGACGATGACGGCCGAGGAAGCTCGCGCCAACACCGTCAAGGAGCTGAACGCGATTTCGGGCCGCACGGGCGTCATCGCCTCCGACAATGGCAAGGGCGTCAGCCTGACGGCCATCGACGGGCGCAACGTATCGATCGCCATCGACGCGAACGCCGCTGCGAATGGCTTGGGCGGCATGACCCAGGCCAGCGACGGCGCGACGATCACGCCGGGTACGACGGCGGCGGCGGCCTCGGTCTCCTATGCCACGGTCTCGCTCCAGTCGAACAAGGCGATCAAGGTCGAAGCGGGTACCGATGGCTCGGGTTCGGCCGAGAAGTTCTCGACGCTCGGCTTCGAGGTCGGAACCTTCGGCAGCGACACGGGCGGCATGGCGCTGTCCGATGTCGACCTGACGACGCAGGCCGGTGCATCCGCCGCGATGAGCGCGATCGACAAGGCGCTCGACCAGATTTCCGCACAGCGCGGCGATTTGGGCGCGGTGCAGAACCGGCTGGAGGTCACGGTCAACAACCTGACCACGACCTCGACCAACCTGTCCGAAGCGCGCAGCCGCATCGAGGACGCCGATTTCTCCGCGGAATCGACCAACCTCGCCAAGGCGCAGATCCTCAGCCAGGCTTCGACCGCGATGCTGGCTCAGGCCAACCAGTCGCAGCAGTCGGTGCTGAAGCTGCTGCAGTAATCCGGACGACGGCGCCGGCACCGGCCCCCAATCAGGGTGCCGGCGCCGACCGGATGCGCCGGCCTTAACGGGTGGCGACGAACCCCGGTGGCGAAAGCCGCCGGGGTTTTTCCATGCGTGAAACAAGCGCTTGCGGCACCACGGCGATGTCGGCACTGGTTTCGCGAAACCGGAGGGTGAGCGCGTGATGCGAATGGCGATGATGGGATTGGCCGCGCTGGTCGGCGTGGCGGCGGCGCTCCCGGCACAGGACACGGCAGGATCACGGCCCAATGCGGCCGATCTGGCGCAGTTGGACGGCTTTGCGACCGGCATGGCGCTGCCCACGCGGTTTTCAGGCGTGGTGCTGGCCGCGCGCGGGGACAAGGTGCTGTTCGCGCGTGCTTACGGCCTGCGCGATGCCGAGTTGCGCAATTCGGCCGCGACCGTGGACACGCGCTACAATCTGGCCTCGACCGGCAAGATGTTCACCAGCGTCGCCGTGTGGCAGCAGATCGCGGCGGGCAAGCTGAAGCTCGACACCCAGGTCGGCAAGGTCCTGGAGGACTTCCCCAACAAGGCGATGAGGAAGGCGACCGTGCGGCAATTGCTGACGCACAGCGCGGGGGCGGGCGACATCGACCTGTTCGGGGTCGACGCCGCCGCCAATCGCGAACGCGTCCGCACGGTCGCCGATATGATCGCGCTGGTCGGCAATCGCCCGCCGACGTTCAAACCGGGGTCGAAGCAGGAATACGGCAATTTCGGCTATGTGATCTTGGCGCGCATGGTGGAGGTGCTGTCGGGTGAATCTTACGAAGACTATCTCTCCCGCCACATCTTCACGCCCGCAGGCATGACACGGACCGGCTTCGTCGACTGCAACGCCACCGCGCCCGATCTGGCGGTCGGATACGTCACCATCGGGGGCCAGCGGCGGCGCAATTGCGCGACGCAGCCCGTGCGGGGAACACCGGCGGGAGGGCAGGTTTCCACTGCGGGCGACATGCATCGCTTCATCGCCGCGCTTCAGGCCGGCAAGCTGATCCCGGCCGCGCAGCTCGCCGAAGCGATCAAGCCGGCGCGCGGCACGTTCGGGCTGGGCTTCTCCACCACCGGCTATGGTGACAAGGGGCCGGCCCGGGATTCGCGCTGGGGTGATGCAGGGAGTGCCGATGGGGCTTGTACCGACGTGCGTACCTATCCGGTCACGGGTGAAACGGTGATCGTGCTGTCCAACCGCGACGCGCCCGAATGCTTCACCGTGGCCAATTTCCTCCACGCCAACTGGTAAGCGCGCGCGTCACTCCTGGTCGGGTGCGGCGCCCGCATGTGGTACGCGCGGGCTTCCGCCCGGTGTGTGCGAGTCGTAATCTTCGCCCGGCGCGCCGCCGCCCGCGCCGACGCCGCTGCCACGCACCTCGCCCGTTGCCTGATCGACATGGGCGCGGACGCCCGCATCAGGGGGTATGTCCCTGGACTCGTCGGTGACCGGAGCGGGATCGGCGGGCGTGCCGCCGCGGCTGGCGCTCGGATCGGCGCATGCGACGATCGAGTGTTCGACGCTGCCGCCCTCCTGCCCCGAATAGCCGTCATTGGTGCCGTGAAAATTGCCCCGCTGCTGCACGCTGCGGTCGGTGATCGGCGGCGCGGGATGGTGATGGTCGGACATGGAGCCACTCCTTTGCCCACCAACTCGCCGGCCCGGCGTGCCGTTCCGGTCAGGCGGCGCGGCCGAGCGCCCTTTTCAGCCGGCCATGCGCCGCCGCCTTGATCTGGCAGACGCGCGCCGCCCCGACGCCGATGACCTCCCCGATCTCCTCGAGGTTCAGTTCCTCGACATAATAGAGCTGGATCACGAGCGCCTCGCGTTCGGGAAGCGCCGTGATCGCCGCGATCAGCGCGTCGCGCTGGTCGCTCTGTGCCAGCTGTTCGAATGCATCGGGCGTGTCGTCGGCGAACCAGGGAAGGTGATCGGCATAGACGTCGTCGATGCTGTCGAAACGGATGGTGTCGGCGGTGGCATAGTCGAGGCGGAGCTTGTCCACGGACACGCCGAGATGCTGTGCGATCATGTCGTCTCCGGGATGATGGCCGTTGAGCCGGGTGAGGGTGGCGACCGCGTCGGCATAGGCGCGGCGACGGCGCATGCTGCCGCGCGTGGCGGTCGCCTGACGCCGCAATTCGTCGATCATGCTGCCGCGCAGGCGGGTGACGAGATATTGCTTGAAGGTCGCGAGCCCGCGATCCTCGAAGCTCGCGGCGGCCTCGACCAGCGCGATCAGCCCGACCTGGACCAGATCCTCGACCTCAACCACGCTGCTCATCGACCCGTGGATGTGCCACGCGATCTTGCGCACCAGCGGCAGATGCTGGCGGATCAGCGCCTCGCTGTCCCGCTGCGCCGAGCGGCGATAGGTGAGGGGCTGCGCGTCCGCGAAGGCGGCGGGAGGAAGCGCGCTCATGCCGCCAGCGCCTGTGGCGCGCCGATGACCGCGACGACCTCGACCGCCTTCTCCTCGGGCACCTCGAAGAAGGACATCACGGGCGTGTCGGGCAGGCAGGTCCGCACGAGCTTGCGGATGGCCACCCGGATCGCGGGCTGGACGACCAGCGCGAAGGGCTTGGCCTCGGCGATCAAGGGAGCGGCCGCCTGTTGCAGCGCGTCGACGATGCGCCGGCCGAGATCGGGTTCGATGACGTTTCGGCGCGCGGTATCGGCGCGTGCCGCCTGACCGAGCAGCGCTTCGAGTTGCCCCTCCAGCGTCATGACGCGCAGCGGCTCGCGCACGCCGCACAACCGGCCGATGATGAGCCCGCCGAGCGCCGGGCGGATCAGCTCGATGATCTCGTCCGCATCGGCCGTACGCTGTGCCGCGACGGCGATGGCGGACGCGATGCGGCGGAACTCCTTGAGCGGGATGTTCTCGGCGAGCAGCCCCTTGCACACCTGCGTCAGCGTGGTCAGCGCCAGTGGTTGCGGGCACAAGGAGGCGACCAGCGCCGCCGACCGCTCCTTCAGCTCGTCGAGCAACGACTGGACCTCGTCGGGGCCGAGCAGTTCGGCCGCGTTGGTTCCCAGCGCATGGTTCAGATGCGTCGCCATGACCGTGCCCGGATCGACGACCAGATAGCCCGCGCCGGTCGCGGCATCCGCGTCGCCCGGCGCGATCCAGGTCGCGTCGAGCCCGAAGGTCGGGTCCTTGGTCTTCTTGCCCGGCAGCGTGCCGAACGCCTGGCCGGTGTCGAGCGCCAGCATCTCGTCGGGCGACACCTGATCCTCGGCGACGCAGACGCCGCCGATCATGATGCGGTAGGTATAGGGAGGCAGATTGATATTGTCGCGCACACGGCATTGCGGCACGACGAAGCCCAGTTCCTTCGACAATTGCCGCCGCACGCCGGTGATCCGACCCATGAGCGGCGCGCCGCGGCGTTCGTCGACCAGCGGCACCAGGCCATAGCCGATGTCGAGGATCACCTGCATGCCTTCCGACACCTCGTCCCAGCCGATGCGGCTGTGATCGACAGGCTCGGCTGCGGCGACGGGGGGCGGTGGCGGGGGGCGGCGCTCGATCTGGTGGAGCTTCCAGGCGGCAAAGCCCGACAGCGCGGCGAACGGTAGGATGACGAGATGCGGCATGCCCGGGAAGATGCCGAGCAGCCCCAGGATGCCCGCAACCGGCGTCCAGGTGCGCGATGCGCCGAACTGCGACCCGATCTGCCCGGCCAGGTCCTTGTCGGACGACACGCGGGTGACGATTGCGGCGGCGGCGATCGACAGCATCAGCGACGGCAGCTGCGCCACCAGCGCATCGCCGATCGCGAGCAGGATATAGGTCTTGGCCGCGACGCCGAGGCTCAGCCCATGGCTGACCGGCCCCAGGATCAGCCCGCCGATGACGTTGGCCGCCAGGATCAGCAGCGCGGCGATGGCATCGCCCTTCACGAACTTGGACGAACCATCCATCGACCCGTAGAAATCGGCCTCGGTCGAAACCTCGATGCGCCGCGCCTTGGCTTCTTCGGGGGTCATCAGCCCGGCATTGAGATCGGCGTCGATCGCCATCTGCTTGCCCGGCAGCGCGTCCAGCGTGAAGCGTGCCGACACTTCGGATACGCGGCCCGCGCCCTTGGTGACGACGATCAGGTTGATGATCATCAGGATCGCGAAGACGAAGATGCCGACGACATAATCCCCGCCGATCAGGAAGCTGCCGAACGCCTCGATCACATGGCCCGCCGCCGCTTCGCCCTCATGCCCATGGACCAGCACGATGCGGGTCGAGGCGACGTTGAGGCCGAGCCGGAAGAGGGTCGCGAACAGCAGCACCGTGGGGAAGGCGGAGAAGTCGAGCGGCTTGCGCGCGTTCAGCGCGACCATGAGCACGGCCAGGCTGATCGCGATGTTGGCGACGAAGAAGATGTCGAGCAGCCATGACGGGATCGGCACCACCATGACGGCGACGAGCAGCAGGATGGCGAGCGGCAGCGCGGAGGCACGGCCATGGGCGAAGAAACGGCCCACCGTCAGTTCCCTATCTGCGCGAGCATGAGATAGGCGAGCCGCGCGGTGTCGGGCGTCGGTCGCAACATCGTCGCCTGCGCGGCGCGACCGGTGTAGCGGCCCAGCGTCGAGCTGGCCCAGGCGAGCGCGTCGCGCGCGCTTTCGCCGGCACCCGTGACCACGGTGGAGCCGTCCATCTCCAGCGCCTGCGCGGCGTAATCGACCGCGACCCTGCCAGCCGACGATGCCGCCGAGCCCAGCTTGTTCGCGAACCGGCCATAGACTTGGGCAAGCGTGCGCGGCGACCCGTCCGGTGCGAAGAACACGGTGCGGTTCGCGCGCGCGGCGGCGGGAAACAAGGATGCCGCCGACGCGCCGGGATCGGCCTCGAGCTTGGACAGGAACTTGCGCGCGCCGCCCAGTCCCAGGAAATGCGCCATGTACAGATCGGTGCCGGTCGCCTCGCGCCCCAGCGACCCTTCGATCGCGGTCTTGTTGTCGGATGCGTGCTCTGCGGCCATCAGGCTTGCGACATTCGGGTCGTTGCGCAGCGCCAGGATTGCACTGCGCGTGCCCGCATCGGCGACGCGGCCGCCGGGCCCGATCGCCTCGGCCGCCCAGCCCAGCCCGTGTTCGGCCCCATGTTTCTTGACGACCGACAGCCAGCTCGATTCGATGAACTGGTACAGCCCCGTCGCCGACGATGTCCGCGCACGCGCGCCGGCGTTGAAGCCGGATTCCAGCTTGGCCTGGCCCATCAGATAATCGAAATCGACGCCCGTTCGCGCGGAGGCGAGCTGGATGGCGGACTGGACTCGGGAGGTAGCGACGGGTTGAACGGTCATGCCGAAGTGATTGCCCTCTGTTCGAGAGGGGTCACTGCAAGGGGTGTGCCAGATGGAATAGCGCCGTCATGCCGGACTTGGTCCGGCATCCACGCGGTGATCGCGCAAGGTATCTCTACGTCGAAATGTCGCGCATGAACCCCGGATCAAGTCCGGGGTGACGGCGTTTGTGTCAGGCGTACGCCCCCACCAACCCCGGGCGGTAACCGCCGACCCCGGCATCGCCGGTCAGGGTTTGCAGGCGGCGGCGGACATTTGCCGCCATCAGGTTGACGTAGATCCGGCACGTCTCGTTCAGCCGGTTGGCCTCCTCGGCCAACTCGCGCAGCTCGGGACCGGCGGGGCCGGTGCCGGCGGCGGCGAGCGTCTCGATCCCGGCCAGCTTGTCCGCCGTCGCGCGTTCAAGGGCGGCGACATCGTTGACCTTGAGCGCGGCGATCTCGGCGTGCAGCGCATCGATGACCGTGATCAGCGCGTCACGCCGGGTCATTGGCGTTCCAGTCGAGCTTGAGCGCCATCAGCCGGTCGGCGATGGTGGCGGGCAGCAGGGGAAAGGTGCCGGTGGCGATCGCGCGCTTGATCTGGGCGACGCGGTCCTTGTCGACCGGTGGCGTCGCGGCGAGCGTCCGCGCGAGACCCCCCAGCGACGACGTCGCCGGCGGCGGCGTCTCGCTCCGCGGCGTATCCGCCGCGGGTGAGGCCGGGGCGACCGGAGCCGTGGCGGCGATCCGCTTGGCTCCTATTGATCCGATTCCATCCACCATGTCGGCCCCTCGGGTTCACTGACACGAGGATTAACGGCCCAGACGCGCGCGGCTTTAGAGGTTTTTTCATTCGCCCCAGCCGGGCAACGTCGCGCGCCCGGCGGCGACGGCGACCGCCTGAACCGGACCCTTGGCGCCCTCGACCCGGATCAGCAGGCGTGCGCCCGCCGGCGCATCGCCCATCGCCAGCCCTTCGCGCGCGATCGAGAAGCCCGCCGATCCCGCTTCGATCACGACCGGATCGCCACGCTTGATGACCGGCAGCGGCTTCGCCGCCGCGATCGGCACGGCGGCCGGGGTTGCGACGGGTGCCGCCCCGGCGGGCCGTGCCGCGACGTGGACGGGCACGAAGATGCGCCAGTCGGGCCCGGTGCATGTCGCCACCACCGCGTCCTGCGCCGCGCTGCGCCACGACAGCGAGACGGTGGGGCACAGCGCCAGCCGCAGCCGCGGGTCGATCGCGGTGCGCGCGCCCCCCTCCGCACCGATCGGCCGGCCCGTAAAGGCGGCAACGGCGCGATCGAGCGCGGCTGTGTCCTGGAAGGCGGTGGCGGCCGCGAGGGCGAGGAGGATCATGAGCGGGGTCCTGGCTGGCCGACGAACGCGACGCTGACGGTCGCGGCCCGGCGGGGGCGGGAGGAGGAGGTGATGGTCAGCCGATTGGAGGGCAGGCCCGCGGCGATCAGCGCCGCCGTCAGCGCGCGCGCGCGATCGGCGGCGAGGATGGTGCCGCTGCGCGTGGCGGGATCGACATCGGCGCGCGACCCGTCGGTGCTGCCCGCGATCGCGAGCGACGCGCGCGGATCGGCGAGCGCGGCGGTGGCCCAGGCGATCACGTCGCCCGGCACGCGGGGCAATGTGGCCGAACCGGGCGCGAACCCGTCCACCGCCGCCGCCGCGACCGGCATCGCGGCGTCGTCGCTGCCAAATCCTGCGCGCAACGCCGTGGCGAGCCGTTCCGGGTCCTCACGCGCCAGCGCCTGTTGCAGCAGCAGGAATCCGATGAGCAGCAGCGCCAGGTCGGCCAGGGTCATCAGCCAGAGCGGCTTGGCCGGAGCGGGCAAGGGCAGGTCGTCGACGGTCATGCCGCACGCGACAGGCGCGGGGTTTCGCGCTGGGCGAGCGCCACCAGCGGCGCTTCGAGCCGCGCGCGCTCGAACGCTTCCGCCCGTGCCAGCGCGCGCAGCCGTGCAGCGATCGGGGCCGCGACCAGATTGGCGAGCAACGCGCCGTAGAGCGTGGCGAGCAGTGCGATCGCCATCGCCGATCCGATCGCGGACGCATCGGTCATGGTCGCGAACGCACCCGCCAGCCCGATCAGCGTGCCGATCATCCCCATCGCCGGCGCGGCCTCGGCGGCACCCGCCCAGACCTCCGCGGCGGCGGCGTGGCGTTCGGCGCGGGCGCGGCGGCGATATCGGAGCAGGTCCCCGACCTGATCGGCGGGTGCGCCATCGACGATCGCGGCCATGGCGGCCGCGACATCGCTGTCGGCAATCACCGCGCGGTCGAGCTGGAGCACGCCGTGGCGCTCGGCGATCCGCGCCTGGGCCGCGATCTGGTGGAGCAAGGATTCGGCGTCGAAGCGGCGGCGCGGCAGCGCGCTGAGCGCGACGATGGCGCGTGCGACATCGCCGCCGGGCACGCGCAGCACCGCGGTGATCAGCGTCCCGCCAACCACCAGCACGCCCGCGACAGGGTCGAAGAGGTCGATCATGCGCGTGTCCTAAGCAAGGAGCGGGCCAGACGAGGATCGACGAAGCTCTTCGTTCTTCCTCCCTCTCCCGCGGAGAGCGGGAGAGGGAGGAAGAAGGGAAGCGGGAGCAGGGAGAGCCGCCCCGTCCACCCCCGGCAACGCTTGCCGCCACCGGCAAGCCCTTGCCGCCCACAGACACAACCACCTTGCCGCGCATGCCGCCCGCCTTGCCGGGACCCAATTGGCACAGACGTTGCAAAGCTCCTGCCGACGCCAATCCCGGTGTCGAGGAGGATGCGATGTCCAGCGACCGATTGTTCGGCGTTCACGGCGCGGCACTGGCCGTGCGGTCCCGCCGCATGAACGTGCTGGCGTCCAATATCGCCAATGCCTCGACGCCTGGGTTCAAGGCCCGCGATATCGACTTCCGGGCGGCGCTCGCCGCGCAGGAAGGCACCGGCGGCACCGATGGCATGGCGGGGGCGCTGCGGTTCCGCGTGCCGAGCCAGACGTCGATGGACGGCAACACCGTCGAACTCGCGGCCGAACAGACCGCCTTCGCCGAAAACGCCGTCCAGTATCAAACGACGCTGGCCTTCCTGAACGGCCGCATCGGCCAGATCACCCGTGCGTTGAAGGGAGAATAAGCCATGCCCGGCCCATCCATGACCGGCCAACCCATGACCATATTCCAGGTCGCGGGCCGCGCCATGTCGGCGCAGCTCGTGCGGATGAACACCACCGCATCGAACCTGGCCAATGTCGGGGGCACCGCCAGCACCGCCGAGGCCGCGTACAAGACGATGAAGCCGGTGTTCCGGTCGAGCTTCGACGCCGCGTCGGGGATGGCCACGGTGGATGTCGAGCGGATCGTCACCGCCGGCGACGCGCCGACCAAGCGCTACGATCCGTCCAACCCGCTCGCCGATGCCGATGGCAACGTCTTCGAGGCCGCCGTCGACGAGACGCGCGAGCTGGTCGACATGATGGAATCGGCGCGCACCTATCAGAACAATGTCGAGGTGATGCAGACCGCCAAGTCGCTGATCATCGATACCCTCAAGCTGGGTCGATAAGCATGACCGATTTCGCCACCACGCTCGCCGGTTTGGGCATCAAGACCACCGCGCCGAACAGCGCCCGTGCCACCACGGCCAAGGCGTCGACCACGCTCGACCAGTCCGATTTCCTGGCGCTGATGACCGCGCAGATGAAGAACCAGGATCCGTTCAACCCGACCGACAACACGCAGATGATCGCGCAGATGGCGCAATTCTCGTCCGTCGCCGGCATCGCGGAGATGAACTCGACGCTTCAATCGATGGCGGCCAAGCTGAACGCCACATCGGCCAGTGACGCCATGTCCTATGTGGGACGCACCGTGCTGACGCCGGGCAACACCGCCTACCCACGGACCACCGGCGGTCTCATGGGCGCGGTGGAGCTGGCCTCCGACACGACCAGCACCACCGTCACGATCGAGGATGCGGGCGGCAACGTCGTCCGTACGCTCGATCTGGGCGCACAGAAGGCGGGAACGGCGTCGTTCGATTGGGACGGTACCGACTCGGCCGGTGTTCCGATTGCCGGTGGCCCGTTCAAGATCACCACCACCGCATCGAACGCGGGCGCTTCGGTCGTCACCCAGCCTCTGGTCTGGGCACCGGTCGAAAGCGTCTCGCTCGCGAACGGCGAACCCATCCTCAACGCGCTGGGTCTCGGCCCGGTCAAGCTCACCGCCGTCCGCTCGGTCGGCTGATCGCCCCATTTCCGTCCAGGAGTAACGCACCATGTCTTTCTACACCGCGCTTTCGGGCCTCAAGGCCATGCAGACCGACATGTCGGTCATCAGCCACAATCTGGCCAACGTCGCCACGACCGGCTTCAAGAAGAGCCGCACCGAATTCGCCGACGTGATCGCGTCGAACGTCTCGACGACGCCGACCAAGATGGTCGGATCGGGCGTGGTGGTGAAGGCCAATCGTCAGCAGTTCGGCGAAGGCACGCTGACCTCCACCTCGAACGGGCTCGACCTTGCCATTTCGGGCGACGGCTTCTTCGCGGTCAAGACCGCGGGTCAGGCCGCCGCGACCGCCTATACCCGCAATGGCGGGTTCCAGGTCGACACCAACCGTTATGTCGTCGATGCACAAGGGTCCGAGCTGCAGGTCTATCCGGTCGACAATGACGGCAACGTCACCGCGACGGGCACCGATGGGCTGATCAGCCTTCAGCTGCCGCAAGCGAGCGGCACGCCCAAGGCGACGACGAGCGTGCAATTGGCACTGAACCTGTCGAGCCAGGGGCGGATTTCCGGGGCCGTGTTCGACCGCGGCAATGCATCCACCTACAACAATTCGACCGCCACCACGATCTACGACGCCGGCGGCAATGCGATGACGATGACCAGCTATTATGTCCGCACCAGCGCCGATACGGGTACGCCCGCGACGAGCACTTGGGACGTGTACAGCTTCGTCGGCAACACGCAGCTTCAGGTGGGTGGATCGACCGATCCGGTGGAGCTCACCTTCAACGCCAGCGGCGGTCTGGTCGGCGGTACGCCCACGACCTATGACAGTTTCACGCCGGTCGGCAGCGCCACGCCCCAGGCCGTGACGCTCGACCTGACCGGATCGACACAGGTGTCGTCGCCCTTCACCGTCGCATCGCGCAGCCAGGACGGCGAGTCCGTCGGTCAGCTTGCGGGCGTGTCCGTCAACGACAAGGGCGTGGTCAGCGCCAGCTTCTCCAACGGCGACACGATCCCGCTCGGCAAGATCGCGCTCGCGCACTTCACCACGCCGGCCGGGCTGCGCCAGACGGGGTCGAGCTATTGGGAGGCGACGGCCGTGTCGGGCACGGCATCGCTCGGTTCCGCCGGCGAGGCCGGTTTCGGCAAGCTGATGGCGGGCACGCTCGAAGGCTCCAACGTCGACATCACCGAGGAACTCGTCGCGCTGATCGCGGCGCAGCGCAATTTCCAGGCGAATGCCAAGGCCCTGGATACCGCGAGCCAGATTTCGCAGACCATCTTCAACATCCGTTCGTGATCGCGACGGGCGCGGAGGCCGGTTAGATGGACAAGCTCGTCTATACAGCGGCGACGGGTCTGCGTTCGCACATGCGCGCGCAGGCCGCGATCGCCAACAACATGGCGAACGTGTCGACCACCGGCTTTCGCGCCGACCGCGTCGTGTTCGAACGCATCGAACTGAAAGGCGGCGGTGCCCGGCTCGAAGCGCGCATGCCGACGTCGGAGGAGGTGATCGACGCCGATCGCCGCGCCGGCGCGGTGCAGCAGACCGGTCGCGATCTCGATCTGGCGATCAACGGCGATGCGTGGATGGCGGTGCAGACCGCCGACGGGTCGGAAGGCTATACGCGGCGCGGCGACCTGACCGTGACCGAGACGGGTGTGCTGCAGACCGGCGACGGCTTCATCGTGCAAGGGGGATCGGGGCCGATCACGGTGCCGCCCTATGCGCGGATGTCGATCGCGGCCGACGGCACGGTGTCGATCGTGCCGCAGGGGGGGACGGAGCCGCAGATCATCGACCGCGTGAAGCTGGTCAGCACCAAGGGCACCGACACCGTCAAGGGCATGGACAATCTGCTGCGCGTGCGCGGCGGCGGGTCCTTGCCCGACGATCTCGACGCGACGGTGACGGCGGGCGCGCTCGAAGGGTCCAACGTCAACATGACGCAAGCGCTGGTCGACATGATCGAGAACCAGCGCGCCTATGAGGTGCAGGCCAATCTGCTGAAGGAAGCCCGCACCCTCGACGAATCCAGCGCATCGCTGATGCGCCTGCCGACTTAAGAAAGGACGAAGAACCATGAGCAGTGCAGCCATGCACATCGCGCGCACGGGGCTTGATGCCCAGGACATGCGCATGCGGGTGATCTCGAACAACCTCGCCAACGTCGCCACCACCGGCTTCAAGCGCGACCGCGCCTCGTTCGAAACGTTGGCCTATCAGACGATCACTGCCCCCGGCGCGCAATCGACGGCGGAGACCCGGTACGCCACGGGGCTGAACCTGGGCACCGGTGTCCGCGTGCAGGGGACCGCCCGGATCAACACGCAAGGATCGATGCAGCAGACGGGCAACAGCCTGGACGTGGCACTCGACGGCAACGGCTATTTCCAGGTGCAGATGCCGGGCGGCCAGCTCGGCTATACCCGCGCCGGCAATCTCTCGCGCTCCGCCGAGGGCCTGCTGGTGACCAGCGAAGGCTATCAGGTGCAACCCGGGATCACGATCCCCGAAAACGCGACGCAGATCACCATCGGCACCGACGGCACCGTATCGGCGACCATCGCCGGCCAGACCGAGCCGTCGCAATTGGGCCAGATCCAGGTCGCCAGCTTCCCCAACGAAGCCGGATTGCAGAGCAAGGGCGACAATTACCTGCTCGAATCCGCCGCCTCGGGTGCCGCCAATCTGGGCATCGCCGGCCAGGACGGGCGCGGCAACGTGCGCCAGGGTTCGCTGGAGGCGAGCAACGTCAATGTCGTCGAGGAGCTGGTCGACATGATCGAGACGCAGCGCGCCTATGAGGTCAATTCCAAGATGATCTCGGCCACCGACGACATGCTCAAATACGTCAACCAGAACCTGTAATGGCGAGCAAGGCCCCCTTCCGCTTCGACCATATGGTCGAGCTCGCCCTCGCGATCGCCGCCACCGCGCTGGTCGTGGCCGCCGTCGCGCCATCGCCTGCCGATGCTCAGCTGTTCGGCAGGAAGAAGCCGCGCGAGGACTTCACGGTCGCCCGCGCGCCCGTCGCCATACCGGCGGCCGCGCCGGCGGCGCCGAACGGCGCGATCTTTCAGGCCGCCGACGGCTATGCCCCGCTCTACGAAGGCTGGCGCGCGCGCCGCGTCGGCGATCCGCTGACCATCGTCCTCGTCGAGCGCACCGCCGCGTCCAAGACCGCGTCGTCCAAGCTCGACTCCAACGGCAGCCTGTCGATCACGCCACCATCCACCGGGCCGCTGTCCTCGGTGTTCAAGCCGACCGACATCGCGACGGGCGGCAACCGCGGCTTCACCGGTCAGGGTTCGGCCGACCAGGCCAATTCGCTGTCGGGCGAGGTGTCGGTGACCGTCGCGGAGGTTTACGCCAACGGCACGATGCTGGTGCAGGGGCAAAAGCGCGTGACGCTGAACCGCGGGGACGAGTTCGTGCGGATCAAGGGCATCGTGCGGATGGCCGATATCGACGTCAACAACCGCGTCGCCTCCACCCGCGTCGCCGACGCGCAGATCAGCTACACCGGCAAGGGCGATGTGGCACGCGCGAGCCGCCAGGGCTGGCTCGGCCGGTTCTTCTCCGTCCT